>NZ_JBNUPN010000009.1:0-62154 GCF_050409405.1 Facklamia sp. P13069
TAGTTTTATCCCGCAAATTTTTAAAATTTCAGGACATTTTCATTTACGGTTGACAGTTTTTACAATTTTTAATCTGATTGTTAAATAAGTTTACTAGTATTTTTTGATTTTTTGAGTGAAGTTTATAATATTTAGTACAGTAAATTTTCGTTAATAAAAAGGGCAGAAGCTTAAACTTCTGCCCTTTTTATTAATTTTATAAGATAATTCATAAATAGTAAGTAGTGCGTTACCTACCTAAAAGAGCTACCATAAAGTTTAAAATTGGAATTTTTTGATTAAACGATCAATTACAGGCAATTTTAGGATAATCACTAAAATAATTGTGTTCAATGGAAGAGAAACAGCGTTTTTAGCGATACGAATTGGCATGAATGCTGCCCAAGCTTTACCTTGCATCATTTTAATCCATAGAGATCCAAATCCTAAGTTTACAATAAAGGTTACTAAAACAACTGCTATAAGAATATTTTTCCAATTACGTTCTTTACGCCACAAAAACCAACCATAAATGAAACCAGCTAAACCGGCACTAAAGGTATAACCGAAGAAGAAGCTATAGCCATTTAGAAGAGCAGTGATAATGTCATTAGCTACCGATATAACGATAGCCCACCATGGACCAATTATAGCGCTGGAAATAGCAGTACCGATAAAGCCAACTCCAATTTGGGCAATTTCACCTACTCTAAACGCTGGTATATAAGCTAACATAATACGAAACGCTAATAATAAAGCCATGGTAGTTAATTGTAGGGTGGTTAGTTTTCCTTTATTACCATATGAAATAATACGACGGGAATCAGGTTTTTGCATAAAAATACGCTCCTTTTTTTGACAAGAGAGCGCTACAAATAATATTAATGCAGCGAATGCAAAGATAGTATCGCAAGAATAAATTCTTTTCGTTTGTTGGCCACATCCCATCCAACAACACTTGACGTTCTATCTTTTACTCTGTCTAATGATATACATCAGTGTAACTTACTTTCAAAGAAATTGGAAGGGAAAATCGTTTAGGAGGACTTGTGGTATAATATAAAAAAGGAGGGTTAATATGAAGAGCGTTTTAATCATCGCTAATCCAGGTTCAGGTAAGGGTAAGGCCAAAGCATATGCTGAGCAGTTAGCTGATTTACTAATTAATACATACGATGCTCAAGTCAAACACCGAACAACTGAAAAACCTCAAGATGCCTATGATTGGGCAAAAACTACCCCTGCAGATGAATACGACACTATTATTTGTTTGGGCGGTGACGGCACTATTAAGGAAGTGGTATCCGGTTTAATGGAGAATTCACAACCACCTCATTTTGCTTTTTTACCTTTGGGGACTGTAAATGATTTAGCAAGATCTTTAGGAATCTCTCTAAACCCAGTAAAAGCCATTAATCAATTTAAATCTTTAGAGTTAAAAAAATTGGATATCGGGCAAGTTAACGAGCAGTATTTTGCGAATGTTCTTGCGCTAGGAGCTATTCCTTCAGCAGTATTTGAAACTGAATCTAAAGTAAAAAATAAGATTGGGGTATTAGCTTATTTATTTGATGGCTTTAAAGCGATGTTTGAAGAGGAAGATTTTGATTTAGACATTAGTGTCGATGGAAAGGAATCTCATCACCTTAAAACCAATCTTATATTATTAACACTCACTACTAGTGTGGGAGGAATGGAAAATCTTCTTTCACAAGACCAGCTATTTGATGGATTGGGTCATCTTTATGCTTTTAAGGGTTCATTGGCTATATCAAGTATAGCTACTTTTATTGAAGAGAAAGGCTTGCCTCGACACGACTTAGATAATGAGTCCATCTTGTCGTTAAAGGGTAAAACATTCGATATTAAACTCGCTTCCTTGAATGAAGAACGTGAACTAAAAGCGAACATTGATGGCGATAAAGGCCCAAGTTTACCATTAAAAATTAAGATTCATAGTCAAGCACTTTCTGTATGGGTTCCAAAGGTAGAGAAAGAGTAACCTTTAGAATAAAAAAGAAAAATGTGGTATAATAACAATTACAGAGGGCAATTTAAGAAAAGAGGGATAACGTGTCGAAAAAAATTTCAGATGGGCAACGAAGTCTAATTGAAAAGGAGTTAAGACGCGGGACAAGCAAGTCACGTATCGCTTCGCTATTAGATGTAGATTATGAAACGGGTCTTGAAATGATTGAATCAGTAAAGTTAGCAATTCGACCAGAAATAGGGGATAAGATTACTTTCAAATTTAGAGAAAGTAGCATGACAGGAATAATTACAAAATTGCTTTCTAATAGTGCTGTTGTAGATATTTATTGGCAAGAATCAGATATGATGATGCAAGATATTATTGAAGAGAAGACCATAGTCAATTTCAAAGATATTATTGATTTTATATCCTTACCACCACAAGAAGAGGATAAGCATGTCATTCTAGATCCACAACCTACCGTGCACCATAAAAACACCAAGGAAAATGATACACAGTCAGAAGAAGAGAAGTAAAATTAGAGCGAGTCTACTATAGACTTGCTCTAATTTATTTAGAAAGTTTTCTTTAAATTTCTATCTATAGACTTAGTTGTTTGATTTCATCGATAGCCTGTTGGAGAATTTCATCCATTCGCTCATTTTGATCGGATTCTTCACTTTTTTCTATATGGTAATAACTTAAAAAGCTATTAAACCATGCAACAGGGTCTGAGATTTTTTCTTTGATAAATGGATAGTATACCATCACCAATAAATTTATTTCTTCTAGTAGACCATCATAAATATGAGGATTATTATTGACCGTATAATCTTCAAGAAGAGCTTTTATTTGTAAATAGGTCGAATCTTCTTTATAAGGGACTAGAGATAGGCTATCGATGATTTTAATTTCTTCAAACCATGTCAGTTTCAGATGGGCCTGGTAATTTCGAACTATATAATGATGCAATATATCACTTTTAACGAATTGACTTATCTCTTTGTCAGCCAATAATGCAGTCAAGATTGGATGTTTAAGGGAGTAATCTAAACTATAGAAATTTTTGATTTCTTTTAAAAGTTCATATAAGGTTAGTTCTTTCAATTGTTTCAACTTTGAATCTAACCCCTTCGTATTTATAAGGAGTTGAAGTTCTTTAGAAAGAGCTTCTTTTTCTTTAATTTTTTCAATTTGTTTAACAATCAAAGAGATATCCCATTTTTTTTGATCAAAATATTCTTTGATTTCATATAGCTGAATCAATAGTTTTTGATGAGAAAAAAGATAAGGTAAAGAATGAACATAAAGCATCGCTAATTCATAGTCAAGGTCTTGTATGGAGTGGTCTGAAAGAAAATTTTGCCATAACTTTTTGACAGCTTGACTTTTATTTTGAATAATATGAATAGAAATTAGTTCTTTAAACACTTTAAGGGAAGGTTCTATCTGATAGCTTTCTTTCAAAAAGTTAGATGCACTTGCATAATCATTTTGTTCAAGCGCATTCATGGCTTTGCGATAGAAATATTCGCTCTTATTTGGCATATGAATAAGATCTGTCAATTGAGGAGACTCCTTTCAAAATAGAGAGGGTGAAAAACCTATGTGGATACAAATTGATGCCGCTTTTGATCCTAAAACTAAAGAAGCGGGCCTAGCTTTTTTGGTATTCAATGGTGAAAAAGTTGTTACTTTTAAATTTTATATTAATGAATGTCTGGATAATCACCAAGCTGAGTTTTTTGCTTTAAGATTAGCTATGCAATGGATCAAGCAAGAAAAATTAAAAACAGATCAACTCATTCAAATTAAAACCGATTCTAAGATTGTTTTCCAATCGATTGAAAAACGTTTTGCCAAAAAAGACTATTTTAGCAAGCTTTTAAAAGATATTCTCTTTGAAATGGACTATTATCCTTTACTTTTTCTAAAATGGATTCCTGAAAAAGAAAATCGAGCAGCTGATCAAGCAGCAAAACAAGCCTTACGTAAACAAGGGAAAGTAAAGACTTTAGACCCTTATTTATTTGTAGACCAAAATTGATAATAATTTACTTTTAAGGCACCGTTATATAACTTGCGTTTTTTGCTAGCTTTTTCACCATAAAATTTCTCAAATGAGTCATCACTTGAGAGAATATACTTCGACCAAGTGGTCATCAAACGGTAAATAGTACCCATGTCCTGGTATAGTTGGTGTACCTTATCTTCATCTAGCAAGCGGTCCCCATAAGGAGGGTTGGAGATTAAAATGCCATATTCTTCATTCGGACGGTAATCTTTTAACTGCATTTGTTTAAAAGTAATATCTTCTCCCACACCGGCATTTGCTGCATTTTGCTTGGCGATTTCAATCATTCTTCCATCTATATCGCTTCCAAAGATATTGAGTTTTATTTCATGGTTAATTTTTTGACGTGCTTTTGTTTTTTCCTTTGACCATACTTCTGGATTAAAGAACTCCCATTTTTCTGCTGCAAATGACCGATTTAATCCTGGAGCAATATTGCGTCCCATTAAGGCAGCTTCAATTAAAATTGTTCCAGACCCGCAAGTTGGATCATAAAGAGGACGGTCAGGGAACCAAGTAGTCAATTTGACTAAAGCTGCTGCCATATTTTCTTTTAGAGGCGCGCCACCTTTTTCAGTTCGATAACCTCGTTTAAATAGACTGCTTCCACTTGTATCTAAAGTAATTATCGCCACATCTTTTAGTATCGATATTTCAATAGGGTAGTAATCACCTGTTTCGCTCAAAGGCATTTTACGAGCATAGTGATCCATTAGCCGTTTGGCAATGGCTTTTTTGACAATTCTTTGACAGTTAGGGACAGAATAAAGTTTTGATTTCACCGATTTACCTGAAACAGGAAATTCTCCATCCATGGGCAAGAGGTCTTCCCAGGCAATCGCATAGGTTTGGTCAAACAATTCTTCAAAAGAGGTTGCTTTAAATTCGCCAACCACTACTTTAATTCGATCAGCTGTTCTCAACCATAGGTTTGTTTTAGCAATATCTTCTGCAGTTCCTTTAAAGCGCACGCGACCATTCTCTGTTTGTGTTTCATAGCCTAAATCCTTGAGTTCTTGATTAGCTATTCCCTCGATACCTGCCGCTGCTGTAGCAATTAAGTGATATGTTTTCATGGATAATCCTTCCTTTTAAAAAAACACGATTCAACAAGCTTTTAGGCTCAGAATCGTGTTGTTGACTATATGCATCTATAAATACCTATATTAGTAAATTTCGATAAGCCATGTTCTGTCAATATTTATTCCATAGGCAAGAATAAATAAAGGGTAATCATCTATCTACAAGATAACTTGTCTCTCTTTCAGTTAAGCAATGCTTACGCATTTTCCCATACAGAGAGTGCCCCTACCAAATTTGGGTTGCTCGCTCGAGGGGTTTACCGCGTTTCAGCTTTTTGTTTCCAAAAAGATCGTCTCTGTGGCACTTTATGAATTACTTATTCTTAGCTAAGCCTTAGAATATTCACTCGCCGTTCACCTTAAGGCTACCTTAGCTTATTGTTTCGCTAAGCACGAACACTACAAGCGTTTCAGCTTGTGCGAGCATGGACTTTCCTCAGCCAAATGAATTGACCGCGATTACCTGAAATTTACTATGATCATTAATTTTGACTATACTCTGTGTTTGAAATTTTGGCTCCGAAAACATGTTTTTCTAAGTTAGATAAACGTTTAAGGATATCAAAGTTGGTTACGCCAGAACCTGGAGTTGTTGAAACGTTTTTCTTAGCTAATGATAACTGCTTAGTTAATTCATCTATTTTAGCAATGAGTCGCTCATTTTCATTCTTTAAGAACACTACATCTTTTTGATAAGAATCATAGTCACGAATAATACTATCGAGATACTCATCGACTTCAGCAGCATTATAGCCACGCATGGAACGAGAAAATTCTTTTTGTAAGATATCTTTTGCTGTTAAGTTTTTTTCTGCCATGAAGTTCACCTCGTTTATTAGCTTTTATATTAATAGAATATCAACTACTATTTTATCCTTTTCTTTTGAAAATTTCAAAAAAAGTTACAAATATTCTAAAGTCTATTATTTATTATTACATGCCCTTATTAAAATAGCTAGACTTAATCTTGAAAAAATAACTTCTTTTGATTGAAAAAAGATAAACTGTCCTCCATAATGTGAATAAGCTCAGCTTTAAATTTTTTAGATGCATTGACTGGGGGGGTTTAATGACTCATTGGACAAAAGTGACTATCTATCTTGAAACTAAGAAGCCTGATGAAGTGGAATATGTTTCTCATCTCTTATTTGAGTGGGGGGCGAAAGGGACGCAGCTTATAAATGTCGATGGATATATGGAAAATAAAGAAAATTTATTTGGAGAAATTCCTTTAGCTCCATCCCTTAAAGAACAAGATAAACGGGGGCTTGTCTTAGGTTTTTTTGAACAAGATATAGAAAAAGACTTGTTCGATAGTTATTTAGAAGATAACCTTTATTTCGATTATAGTTGGGAAAAAGAGCCGATTGAAATGGAAAATTGGCAAAAAAATTGGATGAAAAACTACCGAATTCAAGAAATTTCACGATTTATAAAAGTTGTTCCGGTATGGGATGCTTATTCTCCAAAATATAAGGATGAGAAAGTTATTTATTTAGACCCAGGAGTTGCCTTTGGAACAGGTGATCACCCGACAACCCGACTCGGCGCGCAAGCTTTAGAAATGGTTATGCGAGGTGACGAGAAAGTTTATGATGTTGGAACGGGATCTGGTATCCTTGCATTGATAGCTTTTGCTCTCAGCGCACAAAAAGTGGTGGGATACGATCTTGATCCTCAAGCAATCGCAGCTGCTAAACAAAATCTTACTTATCAAAAATGGCAAAATATGGGCTATTCTGATGATTTTCAACCACCTATATCATTTCATGTCAATGATTTATTAAGAGGTGTTGAAGAAAAAGTAAATATCATCATGGCAAACATCCTACCTCATATATTACTCAAGCTCTATCAGGATGCCTATCAGCTTTTAGAAAAGGGTGGCTATCTCATTCTTGGAGGCATACTGACTGAGAAGGCAGAACAAGTAATCGATTCTTTATCAACAGATCAGTGGGAAATAATCCAAATTAATTATTATAAAGGATGGGCTGGTATCACGGCTCAGAAGAAAGAGTGAGTTATGCATCAATATTTTATCGATGATTCGAATCAAATAGTAGAAATTGGCAAGAAAGTTGTTTTGAATCCATCAGACAGTCATCATTTGGTCAATGTTTTAAGGGCTAAGCAAGGGAAGGAGTTAATAGTTGTATACGATCAAAAGAAGTATCTAGCTTCTTATCTCAAAAAAAAGAATGATTATGCTCTATTAGAAATCATGTCACCCTTAAGTGAGACTCTCAGTCAAACGGAGTTACCGGTCGAGGTAGTTGTAGCTTGTGGTTTATCCAAAAATGACAAAATGGATTCAATTGTTCAAAAAGCTACAGAATGCGGCATGAGCAGCTTTCAACCATTAGCTTTAAAACGTGATGTAGTCAAATGGGACCGGAAAAAAGCTGGTAAAAAAGTTGAAAGACTACAAAAAATTGCTGATAGTGCTGCAGAACAGTCAAAACGTTTAAAAAAGGTTGAAGTTAAGCAGCTTTTAAATTTAAAAGACTTTGTTAATCAGTATCGTACTCATGACATTAAACTAGTGGCATTCGAAGAAAGTGCTAAAGAAGGTCAACACCATCTGTTAGCCAAAATATTAAAAAATATCGAAAAGAATAAAAAGATAGTTATGGTATTTGGATCGGAAGGTGGATTAGAACAACAAGAGGTATCTTTCTTAGTAGAAAATGGCTTTGAGATTTGTAGCTTAGGTCCAAGAATCTTACGGGCAGAGACGGCACCTATTTATCTTTTAAGTGTCCTATCATATGTCACTGAAATTGAAAGGGAGTTTTAAAATGGAATTAAATAAATATATCGATCATACTTTATTAAATGCAAATGCAACCAAAGACCAAATTAAGCAAATTTGTCAAGAAGCCTTGGAATATCAATTCATGTCAGTTTGTATTAATCCAGTATGGGTTACTTATGCGAGTGATTTGTTGAAGGATTCAGACATCAAAGTCTGTACAGTGATTGGTTTCCCTTTAGGAGCGAATACTTCATCTACTAAAGCTTTTGAAGCAAAAGAAGCAGTGAAAAATGGGGCTAGTGAAATTGATATGGTAATCAATATCGGAGCGGCTAAAGCTGCTGATTGGGAAACAGTAGAAGAGGATATCCGTCAAGTCGTTCAAGCTGTTCCAGAAGAAATTATTGTGAAAGTTATCATCGAAACTAGTTTACTTGAAAAAGAAGAAAAAGTGAAAGCTTGCCTTGCAGCCAAAGCAGCCAAAGCAGATTTTGTTAAAACTTCCACTGGCTTTTCAACAGCAGGAGCTGTGAAAGAAGATATTGCTCTAATGCGTTCGACTGTTGGTGAAACAATGGGAGTCAAAGCTTCTGGAGGCGTTGGCGATAAAGAAACTGCATTAATAATGATTGAAGCAGGCGCAAACCGTATTGGTGCTTCTAAAGGGATTAAAATTGTTTCTGAATAAAATTTTAAAACAACTGTGTCTTTCGACCAGTTGTTTTTTAGCATAAGCTAAGATTGATAGTATTAAAGAGGCTAATATTGTTTTATAGTGAGTATTTAAGTTATAATAGTAGAAAAATTATCTAGAAAGAGTGGTGATAATATGGGTAGAAATGATGTCTATACTGGTGAAGAAGTTATAGCAATTTGTCGATCTTATATGAATGACAGTAAGGTAGCTTTTGTAAAAAAGGCATTAGCAGTAGCAACCAAGGCCCATGAAGGGCAAGAACGTCTCTCAGGAGAACCCTATATTAATCATCCAATTCAAGTAGCAGGTATTTTAGCGAATATTAAATTAGACCCTGATACAGTAGCTACTGGCTTTTTACATGATGTAGTGGAAGATACGGACTACACTTTGGAAAAAATCCAGGAAGAATTTTCAGAATCCGTCGCCTTCTTAGTAGATGGCGTTACTAAACTCGGTAAGATTAAATTTCAAAGTAAAGAAGAACAATTAGCAGAAAATCATCGTAAAATGTTGATTGCCATGGCTAAAGATATTCGTGTGGTAATGGTTAAATTAGCTGACCGTTTACATAATATGCGCACTTTGAAATTTCAAAAACCCCACAAACAAATTGAAAAGTCTCAAGAAGCATTAGATATTTATGCACCCTTGGCTGAACGAATTGGTATGAGTGTCATTAAATGGGAATTAGAAGATATTTCTTTAAGATATATTAATCCTCAAGCCTATTATGATATTGTCCATCAAATGGACCAAAAAAGAGATGAGCGCGAAGAATATATTCAAGTTGTCATTGATCAGATAAAAGATGCGATTGACGAACTGTCCATGGACTCTACTGTTTATGGAAGACCGAAACATATTTATTCCATTTACCGTAAAATGGTCGATCAGAAAAAAGAGTTTGATGATATCTATGATTTATTAGCGGTTCGCGTTTTAGTCGATTCGATTAAGGATTGCTACGGAGTCTTAGGCATTATTCATACAAAATGGAAGCCGATGCCAGGACGCTTTAAAGATTATATTGCTATGCCTAAAGCTAATATGTACCAATCAATTCATACGACTGTTATTGGACCTCAAGGCAAACCTGTTGAAGTTCAAATAAGAACGCACCTTATGCATGAAGTGGCAGAGTACGGACTAGCAGCTCATTGGGCCTACAAAGAAGGGAAAACAGTCGATGAGCAACCACGAGATAACATTCAACAACAGTTAAAATGGTTTCATGATATTGTTGAGTATGAAGATGATGCAGGGAATGCTAGTGAATTCATGGAATTTATTAAAGAAGATGTTTTTAAAGATCAAGTTTATATCTTTACTCCTAAAGGCGACGTCTTTGAATTACCATTAGGCTCAGGTCCAGTCGATTTCGCTTTCCATATCCATACTGAAATAGGAAATAAGACGGTTGGAGCAAAAGTTAATGGTAATATCGTTCCTCTTAATTATCGCTTGAAAAATGGAGATATTGTTGAAATATTAACCAATCCGAGTTCTGTTGGCCCTAGCCGTGATTGGCTCAAGTTTGTTAAAACTTCTAAAGCACGTAATCGGATCAAACGTTATTTTAAAATGCAAGAGCGTGAGAAAAATAGCGAAATTGGACAGGAAATACTTGAAAAAGCCCTGAAAGAAAACGAAACATCTTTAAAAATAGAACTTAAAAAGAACAAAGAAAAAGACTTACTTGAGAGATTTAACTTCAATGAGATGGAAGATCTTTATGCTTCTATCGGCTTAGGAGAAATCTCACCGACTTCTATTATGCATTTTTGGAATATTAAGAAAGTCGACAAAAATGTAAAGCTATCTAATGTCATTTCTAAAGATAGGGAGACCGACTCTAACAAAGAAAAAGTAGGAAATGAAAAAGGATTAGTGGTTGACGGCGTTGATAACTTAATGATGCGACTTAGTCGTTGTTGCAACCCGGTTCCCGGTGATGAGATAGTTGGTTATATAACAAGAGGCAGAGGCATTTCTGTTCACCGCAAAGATTGTTCCAACTTAAAAAGTGAAATTGAATTGGATGATCGAACGATTGCAGTGCATTGGTCCGAAGAAAAGCAAGAAGAACATGAGTATG
Source organism: Facklamia sp. P13069 (assembly GCF_050409405.1). Classification (NCBI taxonomy): domain Bacteria; kingdom Bacillati; phylum Bacillota; class Bacilli; order Lactobacillales; family Aerococcaceae; genus Facklamia; species Facklamia sp. P13069. The sequence continues at coordinate 10,661 of NZ_JBNUPN010000009.1, forward strand.
AAACAGAAATACAAGTCATTGGTTTTGACCGGTCGGGTATGATTAACGACGTTTTAAACGTTGTCAACCATACGGTCAAAAACCTCAAAGCAGTCAATGGGCGCATTGATGATCAAAGTCAAGCCATCATCAAACTTAAGGTTTTAGTTGCTGATACACAACAATTACATGAATTAATTGTTAAATTAAAGAACATCCCAGATGTTTACGAAGTTAAACGTCAAGGCAATTAGGAGGTCAAATGAAAGTAGTTATTCAAAGAGTGAACCATGCCAGTGTAACAGTTAATGAAGAAGTAGTAGGAGCCATTAAAGAAGGACTTCTACTTTTAGTCGGATTTGGACCTGAAGATACGGTTAAAGACTGTGAGTATTGTGCTAGAAAAATTGTAACTATGCGGATTTTTGACGATGAAAAAGGAAAAATGAATTTATCGTTGAAAGATACTGGCGGCAGTATTCTCTCAGTCAGTCAATTTACCCTGTACGCTTCTTGTAAGAAAGGGAATCGCCCTAGCTTTACCAATGCTGCAAAACCAGACCAGGCTGAAGAATTATACCATTATTTCAACCAAGAGCTTGACAAAAAAGGTTTTAAAGCTAAAACAGGTATTTTTGGAGCTGACATGAAAGTTGAATTTGAAAACAATGGACCTGTTACAATAATTTTGGACTCCAATGAGTAAACAATACCCCTGATAGAGACCTTATCTATCAGGGGTATTTATTTCTAATTGATTTCCAACTTGATTAAAATAAGTTGAGAGTCCTTCAGTAATAGCATCAGCTAATTTTTGATGGTAGTCATCCGTTAACATTAACTCCAAGTCTTCGCTGTTTGTAATATAACCGAGTTCGAGCAAGAGGGAGGGGACGGTATTTTCGCGTAAAACATGAAAGTTTCCATACTCCACACCCAAATTAGGTCGACCAGATGTTATCAACCCAGAATGTAAGGTCTTCGCAAATTCTTCGTCATTTAAATGATAGAAATATGTACGAACACCTTTGACCTGAGTGTCATAGGAGGAATCGAAATGTAACGAAAGAAATAAGTCTGGCTGTTTTTGGTTACTGATTTTAACCCTTTCAGCGAGGTCTAAAAATTGGTCGCTTTCATTAGTTAAGATAACTTTAGCCCCGAAAGCTTCAAGTGTTTTCTTTAATACTTTAGCAATCTTATAGGTAAAGCTTTTTTCAGCATACTTTTGATCTTTACTCAATGTACCTGGGTCTTCTCCACCATGGCCAGGGTCTAGCATGATGGTCGCTTGTTGGAGTTCAGATTTAATAGGTAGAAAGCGATGGTCAATTGAATAGTAAGGCTCAGATAGAGAGAAGGAATCAATATATCCTTTAACTCCTTGACTGTCTTCTACGTAGTAAAATGATTCCTGAGGACTATATTCAACATAATCAAGCCTTGTAAATTCTTGTAGGTAATCCGTTTGATAAATCATATTAGAAAAAAAGTCTGCTTCTTCTAATAAGTATTCTTCTTTTTTGCGCATGATAAGCTTGTTTTTCAAGCTTTCTTTTTCTTTTTCTTTTTTATTAATACTGCTATCTAAAGCATTCTTTTCGGCAATTAAACGCTCCGCGTCTTGTCGATTCAATAATTCTATCTCGTTTATGTTTACAAAGGCTGGTTTACCTTGATAATTAACTTGAGCCCAATTTTTTTCTATATAATTAATAGGGATGAGGCTTTCCTTAGGAATATTTGAGAGAATAGGACTTTTAGAATCAGCTTTTTGATAAAGAGCCGTTGATTTTTCAAAAGAGGCTGCTAAATCTTGGTCACTTTTAAGTTCCTTGTTTTCGATTAGCCACTTGGGTAACCAACCTTCAACTTTCCCTTGATAGCGCACTTTAAGCCAACCGGTTTGTTCTTGAATAATTTCAATAGGAAAGTCAGGATCAATTTCGGTTAAAACCTCGGAATTAGTAGTTGGAAAAGAGTGCAGAACGATTCCTTGACGATCAATTGGTAAAGCTTTTAAATTGCTAAGATTAACAATTCCCCATACTGTTATGACGCTAATTATAAGTGTTAATAAGAAAGGAGTAAGTCGCTTTTTAGTTAAGTGTTTCAAATTTTTGGTCCAAACGATAGCCATCCTATATTCCTCCACTATTCCTCTATTAATTGCATTATAGTTGATTAATTGAATTAAAGGTCAACTCTAGATGGACTGTTACACAATAGTAACTAGATTGTTAATCATTTGCTATAAAGTAAACTAAAGAAGAATTTTAATTCAACTTGACAAATCAATCATCATTGAGTAATCTGAACATAATTAATCAATTCGGTGAAATAGACAAGTAGCTCTGTAATATACAGTGAGCAACGTTGAGTGAAAAGTTGCATTTGAGAGTGAAGACACTATGGAGAAGAATAATCAAAAGTTATTCCGTCAATCACGTTACGATTAAGAGGTAATGGATAAATTCATTACAAATATAGGTGGTACCACGTTAATGCGTCCTAAGTGAAAACTTAGGGCGCTTTTATATTAGGAGGGGTAGAATGATTCAAAAGATGAAAGGCACCGTTGATATCTTGCCAGAGGATAGTTATCGTTGGCAATATGTCGAAGATGTAGCAAGAGATTTATTTGATCAATATATGTATCGTGAAATACGGACACCGCTTTTTGAGTCCTATGATTTATTTTCACGTTCAGTTGGTAATACTTCAGATATTGTCTCTAAAGAAATGTATGACTTCTATGATAAAGGAGAACGACATATTAGTTTACGCCCCGAAGGGACTGCGGGTGTTGTGAGAGCATACGTTGAGAATAAATTGTTTGGTCCAGAACATGCACAGCCTTTTAAGGTTTATTATTTAGGTCCTTACTTTCGTTACGAAAGACCCCAAGCAGGACGTCAACGACAGTTCAATCAAATGGGCGTCGAAGTTTTCGGGTCAGAAAATCCAGCAACGGATGTGGAAGTTATCAGTTTAGCTTGGCATTTCTTTCAAGAGTTAGGTTTAAAAAATATTACTTTACAAATTAACTCACTAGGAAAGCCAAACGATCGGCAGGCTTATCGTCAAGCGCTTATTGCTTATTTTGAGCCACATATTCATAATTTAAGTGATGATTCTAAAAAAAGACTGCATGACAATCCACTGCGTGTACTAGATTCAAAAGATGCTAAGGATAAAGCTTATGTAAAAGAGGCTCCAAGTATTTTAGATTATTTATCTAAAGAGAGTAAGGACCATTTTGGACAAGTTCAATCCATGCTCAAGCAACTAGAAATACCTTTTGAAGTCAATGACAAGGTGGTAAGAGGTTTGGATTATTATCAGGATACTATTTTCGAGTTTGTAGTAGATGATAATCGGATTGGTGCTCAATCAACGGTTTGTGGTGGTGGTCGCTATGATGGACTGGTTCAACAAATAGGCGGACCTGAGAAGCCTGGCTTTGGTTTTGGATTAGGGCTTGAACGTCTCATGTTATTAATGGATCAACAAAAGATTGACATTCCACCATATGAGCCTCTAGACTTATATGTCTTATGTCGTGATGAGTCGGTTAATCAATTAGCAACCGAGTTAGTTCAAAAGGCTAGATATGCTGGATTGATTGCAGAAAGAGATTACTTATTTAGAAGCATAAAGTCTCAGTTTAAAACAGCCGGCAAATTAGGGGCCAAATTAACTATTATGTTGGGTGAGCAAGAAGTTGAGTCTGAGATATTAGTCGTTAAAAATCAAGAAAATGGGACTGAGACCGAGATTTCAAAAGGTGACTTATGGTCTGATTTTTATGGCGTTTATCGCCGTTTAACAACGGATACGAGTGTAATTGATAAATATTTTAGGGGTGAATAAAATGACAGAAAGAACTGTATATTGTGGATTAGTAGATGAACAGTACCTTGGTAAAGAGATCACATTAAAAGGATGGGTACAAAAAAGAAGAGATTTAGGGAGTTTAATTTTTGTTGATTTACGTGATCGTGAAGGCTTTTGTCAAGTGGTCTTTAATGCTGAGAGACTTTCAAAAGAAGATTTTGAGCTAGCCAATCGGATTCGTTCAGAATACATTATTGAAGTGACTGGAGAATTGGCATTAAGAGAAAACAATCAAATGAATAAGCAAGTTAAAACAGGACGTTTTGAGCTGTATGCCAATGCTTTAACCATCTATACTAAAGCTAAAACGCCTGCTATATATATTGAAAATGATTTGGATGTGGATGAAGAAGTTCGCTTAAGAAATCGTATGTTAGACTTACGTCGTCCTAAAATGCAAGCAAATATTCGCCTACGTCATAATGTAACGCGAACAATCCGTAATTTCTTAGACCAAAGAGGATTTGTTGATGTTGAGACACCTATGTTAACCAAATCCACTCCGGAAGGTGCTAGAGACTATTTAGTACCTACTCGCCGTGAAGGGGGATCTTTTTTTGCATTACCTCAATCACCCCAACTATTTAAGCAGCTGCTGATGGGTGCAGGCATGGATCGCTATTATCAAATAGTTAAATGCTTCCGAGACGAAGATTTACGTGGTGACCGTCAACCAGAATTTACCCAAGTCGATATTGAAACCAGCTTTTTAGGTCAAGAAGATATTCAATCATATATAGAAGAGATGCTAAAAGAAGTTGTCAAAGAAACAAGAGGAGTAGAAATTAAGCAAGCATTCCCAACCATGACTTATGCTCAAGCAATGGAAGAATACGGGTCAGATAAACCAGATATTCGCTTTGACATGAAATTAAAAGACCTCTCTCAATGGGCTGAACATAGTGAATTTGGCGTCTTTAAAAATGCTGTAAAAGATGGAGGGCAAGTCAAAGCCATAAACCTTAAAGGCTTAGCTGATGAATACACACGCAAGACAGCAGATGCCTTATCAGAAGTTGTTAAACCCTATGGAGCTAAAGGCTTAGCGTGGATTAAAGTATTAGAGGAAGGCTTTAATGGACCAATCGCTAAATTCTTTACTGAAGAAGACCAAGACCAGATTAAAGAGACGTTGGAAGCTAAAGAGGGAGACATCCTCTTCTTTGTGGCTGATCAAGCCAGTGTCATTGCTGATTCCTTAGGCGCTTTACGTAATCATTTAGCCAAGAAACACACCTTATACGATGTTGAAGAGTTAGCTTTTTTGTGGGTTACCGATTGGCCATTATTTGAATATGATGAAGATAATCAAAGATATGTTGCTATGCATCATCCGTTTACTGCTCCGCAAAACGACGATGTCCAAGCATTAAAAGACAATCCAGCGGATGCTAAAGCTAAAGCCTACGACATTGTTCTTAATGGTTATGAAGTGGGAGGTGGATCTCTAAGAATTTATCAACGTGAGATGCAAGATCAAATGTTTGAATTATTAGGATTTACTGCTGAAGAAGCTAAAAGTCAATTTGGTTTCTTATTAGAAGCAATGGATTACGGCTTCCCTCCTCATGGTGGTATCGCTTTAGGCTTAGATCGATTAGTGATGATACTTGCTCAAGAGCCTAATATTCGTGAAGTCATTGCCTTTCCAAAGAATGGTCGTGGTCACGACTTATTAACAGATGCACCAAGTCATGTTTCGACCGATCAATTGGATGAGTTATATTTACAATTAAAAGCTAAAAAATAATTCCCATTAAAATTTGAAGTAGTTATTAATACCACTATCTTTCTGACGAAAGATAGTGGTATTCTAAAATTTAAGGGATAAATGTGATGAATATCTCATTTAGAATGTTATCAATTCAATTTATCGAAGTGACCGATTTAACGGAAACGTTTTCTATCGTATGTTAGACTAGAGTTAACAAATAATTAAGGAGGAAATAAAATGTCCCACAGTATTAATGTTAATTCTGAAATTGGTCGCTTGAAGAAAGTAATGCTTCACCGTCCGGGTAAAGAATTAGAAAATTTGATGCCAGATTACCTTGAACGCTTATTGTTTGATGATATTCCTTATCTTGAAGCAGCGCAAAAAGAACATGATGAATTTGCTAAGTTATTAGAAAGCCTGGGTGTTGAAGTACTTTATTTGGAAAAATTAGTGGCTGAAGCAATTGATGCAGAAGGATTGAAAGAACAATTTGTTGATGAGTGGATGGCTGAAACAGGGTTAGAGCCAGGCCAAAATTATGACCAAGTTAAACAGTATTTAATGGATATGGAAGATACCTATGAAATGGTATTAAAAACGATGGAAGGATTCAAGAAGAGTGAGATTAAGCATGAATCAAATGGTTTTGATGAATTGCTGTCAAACTATCCTTTTTTAGTGGACCCAATGCCAAACTTATACTTCACTCGAGATCCCTTTGCAACGATGGGTAACGGTGTTTCTCTTAACCACATGTACTCAGATACACGTAACCGTGAAACATTATATGGAAAATATATCTTTAACTATCACCCAGAATATAAAGGAACTACCCTTTATTATGAACGTGATGAAGATACACGTATCGAAGGTGGAGATGAGTTAGTTTTATCTAAAAACACTCTAGCAGTTGGGATTTCTCAACGTACTGATAAATATTCAATCGAGAAATTAGCTCGCAACTTATTTAAAGAGACTGAATTCAAAGAAGTATTAGCATTCTTAATCGATAACAACCGTAAATTCATGCATTTAGATACTGTATTTACTATGATCGATTATGATAAATTCACTATCCACCCTGAAATTGAAGGCGAATTAAAAGTCTTCTCAGTAACTCCTGGTGAAAATGGTGAAATCAAGGTGACTGAAAAAGAAGGGCTGTTAGAAGACATCTTAGCAGAAGCTTTAGGTTTAGAAAAAGTTACCTTAATCCGTTGTGGTGGTGATGACATCGTAGCTGGAGCACGTGAACAATGGAACGATGGTGCCAACACCTTAACGGTAGCACCAGGTGAAGTAATTGTTTACAACCGTAATACTGTAACCAACAAATTATTGATTGAAAATGGTATTAAGATTCACCAAATCGAAGGTAGTGAATTAGTACGTGGTCGTGGTGGTCCTCGTTGCATGTCAATGCCATTTGTTCGCGAAGATATTTAATTTTTTTGATAAACACACAGATATAGGAGGGAATTTATGTTCCAAGGAAGAAACTTTTTAAAAGAAATCGACTTTACTGCCGACGAATTAAACTACTTAATTGATTTCTCAATTCACTTAAAAGACTTGAAAAAACGTGGGATTCCACACGAGTATTTAAAAGGACAAAACATTTGTCTATTATTTGAAAAAACATCTACTCGTACAAGAGCAGCCTTTACAGTAGCTGCTAATGACTTAGGTGCGGCTCCAGAATTCTTAGGTGCTAATGACATTCAATTAGGTAAAAAAGAATCTGTAGAAGATACAGCACGCGTTTTAGGTAGCATGTTCGACGGTATTGAATTCCGTGGTTTCAGTCAAGAGATGGTCGAAGACTTAGGTAAATACGCTGGAGTTCCTGTGTGGAACGGTTTAACTGATGAATGGCATCCAACTCAAATGATTGCTGATTATATGACCTTAAAAGAAAATTTTGGAGAGCTAAAGGGCAAAAAGTTAGTATATTGTGGTGACGGTCGTAATAATGTGGCTAATTCATTATTCATCACTGGGGCTATTATCGGTGTTAATGTGACCATCGCTTCACCAGAAGAATTATTCCCAGATGAAGAATTGGTAGCAAAAGCTCAAGAGTACGCGAAAGAATCAGGTGCTACTATTGAAATTACATCTGATATTAAAGCCGCTGTTAAAGATGCTGATGCATTATATACAGACGTTTGGGTTTCAATGGGTGAAGAAGACAAGTTCGAAGAACGTGTTAACTTATTAAAACCATACCAAATCAATAAAGAATTGACTGACTTAATTGAGGGAGATTATATTATCCTTCACTGCTTACCAGCTTTCCATGATACAGAAACAAAATATGGTAAAGATGTAGCAGAAAGATTCGGTGTTAAAGAAATGGAAATTACTGACGAAGTATTCCGCAGTAAACAAGCCCGTCAATTTGAACAAGCTGAAAACCGTATGCACTCAATCAAAGCGATTATGGCAGTTACTAACGGGAACTTGTTCATTCCTAAAGCTTAATAACAATAACATTACCCTATAAAAAGTGAAACGGGGCATGAAATCCGATTGTGGCCATGAACCGCAATCGGATTTTGTTTTAAAAAAGGAGGAGGAAGAAAATGGAAAAGATGAAGAAACGAAAGATGTTGAATGCTTTTACGATACTATTTATTATTACGGCGGTTATCGCTGTATTAACGTGGATTATTCCATCAGGCGCCTATGAGGTGGATCCTGAAGGAAATTTTATTGCTGGAACTTATCACACAGTAGAGCGTACACGTCAAGGGTTGTGGGATTTATTTGCTGCACCTATTCGTGGGTTTTTAGGTACTGAAACCACTCCGGGAGCTGTTGAAGTTTCGCTATTTGTTATGATCGTTGGTGGATTCTTGGGAGTTGTTACGGAAACAGGTGCTATTGACGCCGGAATCGCCTCTACTATCAAAAACAATAAGAATAATATGACCGGTTTAATCTGGATCTTAATGGCTATTTTTGGACTAGGTGGCTCTACCTATGGTATGGCTGAGGAAACCATGGCCTTTTATCCATTATTAATTCCCTTAATGGTAGGTGTCGGGTTTGATGCTTTAGTGGCTGTGGCGATAATTTTGATTGGGGCTGGATTAGGAGTATTATCTTCAACCGTTAATCCATTTGCTACCACAATTGCTTCAAATATGGCTGGTATATCAATAATAGATGGAATGGTATTAAGAGTAATTTTCTGGATAGTCACATATATAATTGGAGCTTGGTATGTTACGCGCTACGCTAAAAAGGTAATGGCTGATAAGAATAACTCTCTGATAGCTGATCAAATGGAAGCGGACAAAGAAAAATGGAAAGTGCCCGAAGATATGCCAAAAGTTACTAAAAAACAAAAGGGCGTTCTTTGGTTATTTGCGCTTACATTTGTTATTATGATCTTAGCTTTAATTCCATGGACAGATTTAAATAATAACTTTACTTTCTTTAAAAATGCTCATGAGTTCCTACTAGGCATACCAGTAATTGGAGATTTGATTGGACAATCTTTAGAAGACCTACCTTTTGGTATGTGGTATCTAGTTGAGATTTCAGTTCTCTTTTTCTTAATGTCAGTTATTATCGCAGCATACTATGGAATTAAAGAAGATCGTTTCGTAGAAGTCTTTATCGCGGGAGTAAAAGATTTAATGTCAGTAGCTCTAATTGCTGCAGTCGCTCGTGGTATTCAAGTAGTGATGAATGATGGTCAAATCACCGCTACTGTATTACACTGGGGAGAACAAGGGTTAGCGAATTTACCAAAAGGTGTTTTCACAGTCTTAACTTATATCTTCTATATCCCAATGTCCTTCTTAATTCCATCGACTTCTGGTCTAGCAGCAGCTACTATGGGTATCATGGCGCCATTAGCCCAATTTGCTGATGTATTAGAAAGTATTGTCGTCACTGCCTTCCAATCTGCCAGTGGTATTGTTAACCTAATTACACCAACATCAGGTGTCGTAATGGGTGCTTTAGCAATTGCCAATATCGAACTAACAACTTGGTGGAAATTTATGCGCAATTTGATTATCATAGTCTTTGTAGTGACCATTGTTTTACTACTTATTGGAGCTTACTTAGGAATTTAAAGGAGTGTTTAAATGGATTACCAATTAACTAAAAATCATCAAGAACCAGCTATTGAAACTTTGCGCCAATGGGTTGCTATTCCATCTGTATTAGATGAAAATGATGCGGAAACTCCATTTGGTCAACCCATTCAAGAAATGCTAGAATTTGCTTTAAAAACTTGTCAAGAAATGGGCATGGAAACCTATATTGATCCAGAGGGTTATTATGGTTATGCAGAAATGGGTCAGGGTGAAGAGTTGTTTGGTGTTCTATGTCACTTGGATGTGGTTCCAGCTTTAAACCCAGATGAATGGACAACGCCTCCATTTGAAATGGATATCCGTGAAGGAGCCTTATTTGGTCGTGGAACACAAGATGATAAAGGACCTTCTATTGCTGCCTTGTATGCATTAAAAGCTTTATTAGACCAAGGACATGAATTAAATAAACGTGTTCGCTTTATCTTTGGAACAGACGAAGAGAACTTGTGGCGTGGGTTAAACCGTTACAATGAAAAAGAAGAGCAAGTAACAATGGGTATTGTTCCTGACTCATCTTTCCCTCTAACCTATGCAGAAAAAGGCTTACTACAGTTGCACATCACCGGTCCAGGTTCAGATGCTTTTGAAATGGAAAATAAAGGAGCCCTAAATGTGGTGCCTGATAAAGCTATTTACAAGGGTGATAAAAAAGATGAATTAGTACAAATTCTTGAGGATTTAGGCTACAAATACCAAGTAGACGGTGAAACTTTAACCGTTTTAGGTAAATCCGTTCACTCTAAAGACTCCTTAAAAGGAGACAATGCTTTAACGCATCTAATTGAAGGAATGTCTGAATTATATGACCATCCTGTCTTAAAATTTGTTAAAGATCACTTTGCTAATGATGTTAATGGTAAGAGTATCTTTGGTGAGGTTGAAGACCAAGCATCTGGCAGCCTAACATGTAACATTGCTAACCTAGAGGTTACGGCTGAAGAGTCCAAACTAGGTATTGATATGCGTATTCCAGTAACTGCTGACAAAGATCAATTGGTAGAACAATTAGCTAAAGTAGCAAAAGAGTACAAACTCAAGTATAATGAGTTTGATTATCTAGCTTCGTTATATGTTCCAGTTGACTCTGAGTTAGTAACTACTTTGTTAAAAGTATATCGCGACTTAACTGGCGATATGACTGAACCAATTTCTTCTGGTGGCGCTACCTTTGCTCGCACAATGAAAAATTGTGTGGCATTTGGTGCCCTTCAAGAAGGGGTAGAAGATACAATGCATCAAATAGATGAAAGAATGCCACTCGATAATTTCTATCAAACCATGGAAATCTATGCCCATGCATTGAAGGCTTTAGTTACTAAGGCCTAATGAAAGGATTGAATATATGAAAAAACGTAAAATTGTTGTCGCTTTAGGTGGGAATGCGATTCTATCTTCCGACCCAAGCGCTCAAGCACAAAAAGACGCTTTAAAAGAAACAGCAAAACATTTAGTGAAATTAATTCAAAATGGAGACGAGGTTATTATTACTCACGGTAATGGTCCCCAAGTTGGAAATCTATTGCTACAAAATATTGCAGCTGATTCTGAGAAAAACCCAGCTTTCCCATTAGATTCATTAGTGGCTATGACCGAAGGCTCAATTGGTTATTGGTTACAAAATGCCATGCAAAATGAATTAAATAAATTAGGTATCGATAAGCCAGTAGTTAGTTTGGTCACTCAAGTTATTGTAGATAAAAACGATCCAGCTTTTGATAACTTATCAAAACCAATTGGACCATTCTACAGTGAAGAAGAAGCCAAACAACAAATGGCTGAAACTGATGCTAGCTTTAAAGAAGATGCTGGTCGTGGATGGCGTAAAGTTGTTGCTTCACCTAAGCCAGTTGCTATCAAAGAAGTTGATTCCATCAATACCTTAGTAAATGCTGGTAATGTAGTGGTTGCAACTGGTGGTGGCGGTATCCCAGTACTTGAAGACAATGGCCAATTAGTTGGAGTAGAAGCAGTTATTGACAAAGACTTTGCTTCACAAAAACTAGCTAACGATCTCGGAGCTGACTTGTTTATCGTTCTAACAGGTGTGGATTATGTCTATGTCAACTACAACAAACCAAATCAAAAAAAATTAGAAAAAGTTTCGATCGAAAGCTTGAAAGAATATATTAAAGAAGAGCAGTTTGCACCGGGATCTATGTTACCAAAAGTTGAAGCAGCTATTGCATTCGTTGAAAATACAGATCATGGTAAGGCTGTCATTACTTCATTAGAAAATCTTCAAGCATTAATTGAAAATGAATCAGGAACGATTATTAAAAAATAAGAGCTTGTTATTTTTTTAAAATTAATATACAATGAGACAAAATTAATAATTAAATCTTAAAGAGAGTAGATTATGCAAGACTGAATAGCAAGTTGGGATGATGGGAGCCGATGAGTCTTAATTAATTGAACCGCACTTTATTATCTGGGTGAATGAAATGAGTAGTTCATCACGTAGGCAACTGCGTTATCAATTTAAGACCTTAAAATTTAAGGTGAATTAGAGTGGTACCGCGTATAACCATATGCCTCTAGAAGGAATTCTAGAGGTTTTTTTGTATAGAAAGGAAGATTTTATGTTAGTAAAAAAGCAAATTGTTGAAACTTTATATCCTGTATTATCAGAGCACTTGACCCAAGAACAGATCGAAAATTTAATTGAACAACCTAATAATAATGAGCACGGAGACTATGCTTTTCCAGTTTTCTCTTTGGCTAAAATATTTCGCAAAGCCCCCCATCAAATTGCTGAAGAAGTAGCAGAAAAAATTGATACTTCTGCATTTGAAAAAGTTCAAGTAGTCGGAGCTTATATCAACTTTTATATTAAGCGCGACGACTTGGCTAGCAAAGTCTTAAAAGAAGTACTTGAACAAGGTGAAAGCTATGGTCAAACAGATATTGGTAAAGGAGGTAACGTTCCAATTGATATGTCGTCTCCTAATATCGCTAAGCCAATGTCAATGGGACACTTACGATCAACCGTATTAGGGAATTCGATTGCCTTAATTTTGGAAAAATTAAATTATAATCCTATTCGTATTAACCACTTAGGTGATTGGGGAACGCAATTTGGTAAATTAATTGTTGCTTATCAAGGTTGGGGTGATGAAGAAACAGTAAGGAAAGATCCAGTTAATGAATTAGTAAAGTTATATGTTGATTTCCATGAAAAAGCTGAAGAAAATCCCGAATTAGAAGATCAGGCAAGACAAGTCTTCAGAGCCCTAGAAGATGGCAATGAAGAGTATCATAGACTATGGACTTGGTTTAAAGAAGAGTCTATTAATGAATTTAAACGTGTTTACAATCTTTTAAATATTAAATTTGATTATTATACTGGAGAATCGTTCTATAATGATAAGATGGGCGAAGTTTTAGATTATTTAGCAGATAATAATATCTCTAAAATCGAACGTGGAGCCACAATTGTTGACCTTGAAAAGTATCACTTACCTGTTGCTTTAATTAAAAAATCAGATGGAGCTACTTTGTATCTGACTAGAGACTTAGCGACTGCTTACTATCGCAAGCGTACTTTTGATTTCGTGATGAGTTTATATGTTGTTGGTAATGAGCAAAGTGATCACTTTAGACAATTAAAAGCTGTTTTAAATGAAATGGGTAACGATTGGGCTGAAAATATGCACCATATTCCATTTGGCTTGATTACTTTAAATGGTAAAAAATTATCCACTCGTAAAGGTAAGATAGTTTTACTTGAAAAAGTGCTTAATGAAGCGATTGAAATTGCCGATAAACAGATCACAGCTAAGAACCCTGACTTAGAAAATAAAGCTGAGATTGCTAAACAAGTGGGTGTGGGGGCTGTTGTCTTCCATGACTTAAAAGCAGATCGTCTCAACTCTTTTGATTTTAATTTAGATGATATCGTTCAATTTGAAGGTGAAACTGGTCCATATGTTCAGTATACTTATGCGCGTTTAAATACAGTGCTTAATAAATATAGTAAGGAAATAAAGCCAACGGAAGAGTTGAACTTAGATCATGAACACTCATGGGAAATCATTAAATTAATTAAACAGTATCCAGAAGTCATTATTAAGGCAGCTGAGCATTTTGAACCATCAGTCATTGCAAAATATGTTATTCAATTAGCACAATTGTCCAATAAGTATTATGCCAAAGTCCGTATTTTGGAAGAAAATGATCAGTTAGAATCAAGAATTCAATTGGTTAAAGCGATTACGATTGTTCTAAAAGATGCATTATCATTGCTAGGTATTGGCGCTCCTGAAAAGATGTAATGAGAACCTCCTGTTAACATTTATTGGACACCTTTCATTGTTTGATTTATATATTCACAAGTGAGATAATATCTATGAATAAATGACATAAAAGGTGAGTAAATATAGTGGCATCTTTTGAATTGAATTTTGAAAATTGAAAACTAAATTTCTATACAAAAGACTCCTTTTATCGTCAGTAAACAATTTACTTTGACAAAGAAAGGGGTCTTTATGGTTAATCGGGCAATTGAAAATTATATTAACGATATATATAACTATGATTTTTTCAATCGACTTTCAATTGATGAAGTCAATCAAATTACTTCTAACTCTATTTTTCATCACATTCCAAAAGGTCAGTTAATCTTTTTTCAAGATGATCCAAATATTTATTGTTATTTCGTCTTTAAAGGATTGGTTCGTCTTGAAAGAGAAAATGCTTCAGGAGAGTTTTGTTACTTAGATTATGTGGCGGAGGAAAGTTTTTTTCCTTATGCGGAATTCTTTTTTAAAGACCACCATCTTTATGATGCCTATGCAGCTACAGATGTTGATTTAGCTTACATCCCCAAAAACCTAATGGAAAATATTGTCTTTAAAAATGCGGAACAATTCAAATTTCTTTATGAAAATTTAGCCAGTGTCCAATATTATTTGGAAAAACGTGTGCAAATGACGGCTATACCAAGTGCTTCTAGCCGAGTAATTCAGACCCTGGCTTTATGGATGTATGATATGGGGCGTTTTATGGGTGATCATGTGGTTATTCCACATCCATTGACTATTAACGAAGCGGCGACAGTAGCCGGTACGACAAGAGAGACAGCAGGAAGAGTCATTAAAGATTTAACTCAAGAGAAAAAAATTACTTTTACACGTAAAAAAATAATTTATCATGATTGGAAATATTTTAACGACCTGATTCAGTAACTATCAAAGAGGTGAGAAAACAATGAAAATTTATACGCGAACAGGAGATCAAGGGAATACGCGTTTAATTGGCAACCGTGTGGTAGCCAAAAACAACCCCTTAGTTGAGGCATATGGAAGTATTGATGAACTCAATTCTTATATTGGTATCCTTATTGCAAGCCCTAATTTAGCCGATGAAATTCGTCAAGATTTATTAGAAATTCAACAATTACTATTTGATTGTGGGACAGATGTTGCAAACGCAGATGAAAAGATTCCTTATCGTACCACAGAGACTGCTATTACTTGGTTAGAAGAACGAATTGATGCTTACGATAAAAGAGTTGACCCTATTGAATCTTTTATCTTGCCTGGAGGAACCATGGAAGCCAGTCAACTTCAATATGCTCGTAGTATTGCTCGTAGAGTTGAAAGAAGGCTGGTTAGCCTACCAATTTCTGAAAAGTTAAATCCGAATGTCTTAAAATTTCTTAATCGGCTTTCCGATTATTTGTTTGTAGGTGGTCGCTTAGTTAACCACCTTAATAATCAAGCAGAACCGAAGTATGTAAGATCGGGGAAAGTGTTTCGCTAAGTGGTTTAAATTAATTGTGAGGAGATAGAAAATGAAGATTGGTGTTATTTCTGATCTCCATATTGATTTACAAGCAGAGCCCTACGCTCAAACAATTATTGATTTACTGGCTAAAGAAACTGATGAGTGGAATTTGTCTTATTTAATTATAGCTGGAGACATAGCGAATCATCAGTCTTTAGTTTTTTCATTCATTAAGGACTTACAAGCAGCCATAACCATCCCTTTATATTTTGTTCCAGGAAATCACGATTATTGGTCTACTAATCAAGAAACCCAAATTATTTATGATAGCTATTGTAACCATCCGAACTGTTTAATAGGAAAGCCACTTTCTCTAAATCAAGATTGGGGATTAGTCGGGCACTCCGCTTGGTACAATCATTCGGGAAATTTTGGACGTCATGATGAAAAATTTCTTCAAGCAGGTAGATACCAAGGTTATAAGTGGGAGGATAAACTACATATTAATTGGCAGCAATCTGATCGCCAAGTCTCAAGAGAATTTGCCAGAACAATAGAAAAAGATATGATCTACCTAAACAAAGCTAATTATATTCTAGTCACTCATTTTGTAACAGATTTTGATTTGCAAATCTTACCAGATCCTAAATTTCAAGAAGACATAGATTATTTTAATGCTTTTATTTCTACTGATGATCTTAAGCCTCTTTATGATAAATATCCCATCCGTCATAGTTTTATGGGACATGTCCACCGCAGACAGAAACTGACTAAGCAAGGATGTAATTATTATTTAACAAGTTTAGGAACACCTAGAGAGTGGGAAGAGGGATCGACTTTGTTGGACAATCTAAAGGAAGCTTTGAAGGTTATTGAGATAGGAGAGTAGAAATGGAAAAATATCGTGATATACATATTATGCCATTAAGTAATGATGAGTCCTTAGTTATTGCTTGTGACACTTCAGCTTCAATCGGCCAAAAAGAAGCTGATGTTTTAAGCGTTTCACCCCAAATTACTGCAGCTTTTGCTGTTCGCGTGGTACTTATGGAGGTTCTTTCTGTAAACGCCCAGCCACAATTATTAATAAATATGTTTGGCAATGAAATGAATCCAACTGGAGATTTAATGCTTGATGGTATAAAAAAAGAACTGGCATTAGCAGGTCTTTTTGATTTAGCAATGAATGGCTCAACTGAGGAAAATATGCCAACTAAGATGACATCCCTTGGACTCACCTTGCTTGCAAAGGCCAAAATCGCTGATTTAAAAATAAAAAAAGTCCAACCAGGGGATCAAGTCTATCAAATAGGAAAACCTTTAATGGGTCAGGATTTAATTGACCAGGTCGATCAAATAGTTAGTTATCAAGAGCTTTACCACTTATTAAATCTTAAAGATGTCATTCATGAAATAGTTCCAATTGGGTCTAAAGGTGCGATTGCTGAAGCACAGCAAGTGGCTAAATTTAACCAACTTGATTTTAGATTAGGTCAAGATTTACCTCAATTTTATCAATCAGCAGGGCCTGCAACATCTCTCTTAATTGTAATAAAACCAGCTTTTAAAGCTAATTTATTGACAATTTTTAAAGATATTAAATGGGTGGGTGAGCTATATTGATTGAGTCTATTATTTTATATTTTCAATTTTTTACAGCAATCCCAATTAATCAATCAGTCGATCAAGCAGCTACTAAATTAAAAAAAGGGGTAATCTATTTCCCAGCTTTTGCTTTTATATATGCCGGAATCTTTGCTTTGTTCTTTTTTTTATTTCGTAACTTTTTCTCATCCACCATCGCATGGTCTCTATTAATTATCTTGGATATTTTACTAACTAGAGGCTTTCATTATGATGCTTTGGCTGATACTGCTGACGGACTATTATCCTCTAAAAAAGCTGATGAGATGGTTCGAATTATGAAAGATTCAGCAATTGGAGCCAATGGTGCTTTGATCTTAATTTCGACTATTTTACTTACCTTTGTTTTAGGAAGTGAGTTTTTAATTAATTATTTTGAAAATGAAATAGTCTTTGTTATTGCTTGGGCTGCCAGTGGTCGTAGCTGTTTACCCTTAATGTTTTATCAGTTAGTATATGTTGGTGATAACCCCAATGGCTTAGGTAGTCTTTTCCTAGGCGTTTCTACTTGGAAAATTGTGGCCAGTCAGATTTTAACAATGGCCTTCTTTTTCCTATTAGGGTGGCCGTATCTACTTAGTTATATAAGTCTTTTGCTTACCATGTATTTTTATCGCTATTTCGTGTATCATAAAATTTCAGGTATGACAGGAGATACCATGGGAGCTGCTGCTTTAATTGGTCAAATCATTTATATGCTGTTTGTTTTACTTCTTTTTAATAAGAATTAGGATTGTTATTTTCTTTAATAATTATGCTATAATGATGCTAAGCTCTTTGATAATTAAGATAGAATAGGGGAAGCACGTGAGAATCGTGCGCAGTCCCTTGCTACTGTATGGATGAAAATCTAAGTCAGATTACCTATTTTATCAAGGATGATTGTTATTTCTCAAGGTCTCGTAACAAGGTTCGTTAACAAATACGTTTATTAACCAGACAAGTAGCCTAGTCTGGTTTTTTTAAGAAGGTAAGATGAAGGCAAAAGATTTAGTAACCCTTGCTCATATGATGTCATTGTCAATCATCTTAGCACAGTTCAAGCTATTCTTGACAGTAGCTTTTGATTCAAGTCCAGCTTTTATACTCTTGCTAGCTATGAGAAGATCTGCTGGCGCGATAGTTGGTGCTATAGGACATTTAACAACGGCAATGAGCTCAGCTTTTCCCTTAAGTATTCCACTTATCTTTTATTAATGGCACTTATGATACTAGCTCAGATTAATTTTGTTATGATTTATCGTAAATTTAAATCTTTGAAATATGGCCGGTTATTCTTCCAACTATAGGCGCCTGCTTGTTTAATGTTTTATTACCACTTCTATGTTTTCAACCGATTTTAGGGGCTGCAATGCTGGTAAGTTTCTTTTGGCCCTTAAAGCTAGCTACTCTTGCTAATATATTGTTAGCTTTGCGACTTTTTGAAGGTCTAACAAAAATAAATATATTGATGTTTAGGAAGTGAGTGAATGGGGGAAATTATTTATTATACTGGAGGAGCTAAATCTGGTAAATCTAGATTAGCTCAAGAAGAAATTTATAGACGAAAGCTTCAAAATATTGCTTATATAGCAACCCAAGCCAATAAGTTTTCTGATTCAGAAGTAAAAAGGAGTATTGAAAAACATCGTTTATCAAGACCCAAAGATTGGGATACTTATGAACAGGCTCATGATTTGGATCAATTGGTTAAGCAACTTTCAAATAATTATCAAATTGCTTTAGTCGATTGTATGACGGTTTGGCTAACCAATATTCTTTTTGATAAATGGCAATTCTTAGCTAACAATCAAGAACTATCTTTTGATGAGTATGTCAATGAACTAAAGGGTGAGCAAATCCAAAAGCTAGAAGATTTTGTTATGGAAGAGCTTAATGCTTTTTTAAAAGAAATAAAAGCTTCATCAACGGATTTTATCATTGTGTCAAATGAGCTAGGTCTAGGATTAGTTCCAGAGTATAAACTCGGGCGCATTTTCAGAAATATTCATGGTTTAATGAATCAAGAAATTGCCAGACAAGCGAACTTAGTTTATTGGGTGGTTTCAGGAATTGCAGTGAATATAAAGTAAAAAAATTTAAAGAAATAAAGGAGAAAATTAAATGAATAAAAAAATTGCTGTTTTAATGATGTTTGTGATGACTCTGTTTACCGGACAAATGGTATCTAGTGAAGAAACGACGGTTCTCACATTGACCGATATGGTTGGTAGAGAAGTTGTGCTTGAAGAGGGACCCGTTGATGAAATTGTCACTTTAATGCCAGCAGATGCTGAGATACTCTTTGAAATAGGAGCAGGAGACACTATTGTGGGTCGAGGAACTTATGTAGACTTCCCGGCAGATGAAGTGGAAGAGATTCCAGCTATCGCTACTGGTGAAAATTTAAATATTGAAGAAATTATTGCCCTAGACCCAGAAGTGGTTGTGATGACTGCTATGTCCTTAACTGAAGATCAAATGACTGCTATTGAAGACGCAGGAATTACCGTCTTGGTGACAGATGCCCAGACAATTGAGGAAGTCTATGAAGCAATCGATTTGCTCGGTCAATTAGTTGGTAAAGAAGAAGAAGCAGACCAATTAATTGAAGAAATGGAAACAGTCTTTAAAGAGTTTGAAGAAAAAGCTGACCAAGAAGAAGAATCTAAGAGTGTTTATTATGAAGTTTCTCCGCTAGAGTTTGGCTTATGGACTGCTGGTTCTGAAACCTTCATGGATGAAATTGGACAGATGTTGAATTTAGAAAATGTTTTTGCAGATCAAAAATCCTTTGTTGAAGTCTCAGAAGAACAAGTTTTATTAGCCGATCCACAAGTAATCATTACTACTTCTCTTCCTATGGATGAAGAGGCTCCTTCTCCTGAAGAAGAAATTATGCAACGCAAAGAATGGGATGACCTTTCAGCTGTAAAAAATGATAAAGTTTTTGCAGTAGACAATTCTGCTTTCACTAGACCTGGACCGCGCTTGATGGATGCTGTCAAAGAATTATATGATCTAGTTTATGGCACAGAATAAGAGCTGGCAGCTTTCACAATCAGCTAAAAAAAGTGTCGTAAAATTAGTCCTGATGGTGTCAATAACTCTCTTAATACTAGCTATGGCTTTGATTATAGGAAGTGTGAAAATTTCTTTTACTGACTTGTATCAAGTGCTAGAAAATCAAGTCTTAAATCAATCAATGACCGACTTGGAACAACAGGCAACCATCTTACTTGCTGTTAGACTACCTCGTTTACTCACTGCTTTTTTAATCGGCATGGCCCTTTCTTTGAGTGGAATGACCATGCAAAGCTTGTTAATGAACCCCTTGGCTGATGGCTCTACCTTGGGAGTTTCAGCTGGAGCAAGCTTGGGTGCTGGCATTGCTATCGTCATTGGGATTCCTTCCTTTATCCAAAGGCAAGGAATCTTTTTGATGGCGGTGATCTTTGCTTTTGGATCACTCGTATTGATTTTATCTTTTTCTTATTATTTGGATAAACAGTTAAAGAATATGACTGTTATCTTAACTGGAATCGTCTTTACCATGCTGGTCTCTTCATTAATGAATATTTTAATGATTATCAGCAAAGAAAAGCTGCCTTCTTTAGTTTTTTGGACTTTAGGGTCGCTTTCAGGCTCCAGGTATACCGATGTTTGGGTAATGGGTGTTTGCGTCATAATAATGGGTGGCTATATTGTTATGAAATGGCAAGAATTGAACGCTTTTTCAATGGGGGAAAACATCGCAAGAAATATTGGGATAAACATAGTCTCTGTTCGAATTAAATTGTTTATTGCCACTTCCATCTTGATTGGTGTTGCTGTTTCAATAGGCGGTTCGATACCTTTTGTAGGTTTAATAACCCCCCATATTAGTCGTTTAATTGTGGGCTCCAATCATAGACGTTTGATTCCTTGGACTCTATTTATTGGTGGTAACTTTATGGTGGTAACCGATTTATTAGCTCGCACCATTGCCTCCCCCCTTGAAATACCAATAGGGGCAATCACTTCCTTATTTGGCAGCTGTATTTTTATTCTTATCTTTGCTAGGGGGAAGCGTAATGCTTAAAGTTAATAAACTCAAAATGGAATTAGATAAAAAAATAATTTTACATGACATTAATTTTGAAGTAGCCGAGGGTGATTGGTTGATGATTTGTGGACCAAACGGATCAGGAAAAACCTCATTAATAAAAGCTCTATCTGGTCAAAATCCCTACACTGGAGAAATTGAGATCTATGGCAGCAACCTTCGGCTTTTAAAAAGCAATCAAAAGGCAATGATTTTTGGTGTTTTAGACCAACATCCTGGTTCAGACTTTGATTTTACTGTAGAAGAATTAGTGCGTATGGGACGCTACCCACATCTTAAAGGCTGGTTTAAGAGCTGGACAGACATAGATCAAGAGGCGCTTGAAAGAGTCCTGCTTCAAACCAATCTATATCAAAAGCGTAAGCGATCAGTTCAAAGCTTATCAGGAGGAGAAAGGCAGCGAGCATACTTAGCTCAACTTTTTTTACAGGATCCTAAGTTATTAATATTAGATGAACCAAGTAATCATTTAGACTTAATATATGAGCAAAACCTTTTTAGAACACTTAAAGAGTGGTTGCAGCAGCCAGGACGATCCATTATTACAGTTATGCACGATTTGAGTCTTGCTAAAAAATATGGAAATCAGGCTCTATTGTTAAAAGAGGGACATCAAGTAGTTTTTAATGATGTGTCTAAGGCTTTGTCTTCAGAAAAATTAAATAGCAGTTATCAAATGGATATTACGAGTTATTTAAAAGAAAAATATCAACAATGGCAATGATAATAACCCCTAAATGTTTTTACGTCAACATTTAGGGGTGTTTTTGAAGGGTGTGAGACAGCTAATAAGATAATATCTGCTTCGATAAAAATTTTGGGCTCTTTTCCATCAGCATAGCGCATGGCAAATTCCACGGCATTAATACGGTCAAAATATTCATGGTTTAACTCGTTTTGAGCACCGATAGTTTGACTTGTTTTTTCGGTAAGTTGTGATACCACTTGAGTAAAGGGTGGTGATAAATTAAAGAAATGTAAATTATTCATTATGCAAAAAGATTCGGCCTCTTTAGCTTGATGATTTTTAGCCTCTTGTAGAACCCCTTGCAAGCGCGAGCTTGTTGAAATGAAGACATATTTGTGCAATAATATATGAACATATGGGAATTGATAGGCTACTGCTTTAGCAACTCTTAAGGTGGTCTCACCAATTGAATCCGATATGATAAAAAATGAAGTGGTAACGGATTTGCTTGATTCCTAATGGCTATCCAGTTAATGAATTAATTTAAGTTTACCATATTTCTTGAAAGAGGTGACAGAATTGAAAGAAGTTAGATTAAATGAAGGTCAGTTAGCTCCAGAAGTTCAACAACTTATTGATCAAGGTTTAAAGACTCTAAAAAAAGAAGGATTTAAAATGACCAAGAAGCGCCGAGAAATACTTTCCCTTTTTGCTGAAAACCAACGCTACCTATCTGCTTTGGGCATTCATAAAGCATTGGAAGAGAAGTATCCGACCATGTCTTATAATACTACTTATCGTAACCTCTATGATTTCGTTGAAGTGGGTATTCTTGAAACGACAGAATACCAACAAGAACAACTATTTCGATATAATTGCCATTTAACTCACGGCACAGACCATCACCATCACCATCATTTTATTTGCACCAATTGTGGTAAAACAATTCTACTTGATGCTTGTCCCATGCAACATATTACAACCGATTTATCTTCAGTTGAAATAAGGAGTCACCGCTTTGAAGTCTTTGGCCTGTGTGCTGAATGTAAAGAAGTATTACAAGATAATCCCGCATAAACTTCACAAAATTTTTTCTTTGTTCTTGAAAAGCTTAAGATTCATGCTATAATATAGAGAGGACTTTGTTTAGATTATTATTTCTAAGGAAAGGTTACTATAAGCTCGGGGGGAGGGGAACCAGATGTCAAAAACAGTAGTTCGTGATAACGAATCATTGGATGACGCTCTTCGTCGCTTTAAGCGTAACGTTTCTAAAACCGGTACTTTGAGAGAGGCTCGTAAGCGTGAATTTTACGAAAAGCCAAGTGTTCGACGTAAAAAGAAATCAGAAGCAGCTCGTAAACGCAAGTTTTAAGCGTATCGCCTAAGCAACAATATAGAATAAAATATTCTGTTTAAAAAGAATCAGTTTTCTGGTTCTTTTTTATTTTTAAAAAATATCATAATAAGTATTAATATATCGGTCTTTTATTCCATTTTATAAGCATTTTATGGTAATCTTAACTTAGTTTATTAATAAAGGAGACGACTATTTGAATAACAACGAAAAATTCTCAAAACAAGTCACCGTCACAAACACAGATTGGCTAATTTCCTTGTTGGGCAATCATGATAAATACATACGTATGATTGAAGATAGTTTCGAAGTAGAAATAACCAACCGCGGTGAAATAATTAACATTATTGGTGAGCGTGAAGAGACAGTGGAGTCTGTTCGTCAAATCCTCCTAAACCTTATTCAACTTTTGGAAAGGCGAATCACCCCTCGATCCATGGATGTCATGACAGCCATTAAAATGGCAAAAAGTAATAAATTAGATTTTTTTCTCAACCTTTACGAAGAAGTGGTGGGTCGTTCTGCAGATGGAACAGCTATTCGTGCCAAAAACTTTGGACAGTTACAATACGTTAGAGCTGTTAACCGACAAGACGTTGTCTTTGGTATGGGACCTGCTGGAACTGGAAAGACCTACTTGGCTGTTTTGATGGCTGTCCAGGCTATGCGAGAAGGTAAAGTGAAAAAAATAATACTGACACGCCCAGCAGTCGAAGCTGGAGAAAACCTTGGTTTCTTACCAGGTGATTTGAAAGAAAAAGTAGATCCTTACTTAAGACCAATATACGATGCCTTATATAACATTTACGGAACGGAACAAACCAACCGTCTAATGGAAAGAGGCATTATCGAAATTGCGCCATTGGCTTATATGAGAGGTCGAACCCTAGACGATGCTTTTGTTATTTTAGATGAGGCTCAAAATACAACAATTGCACAAATGAAAATGTTCTTAACTCGATTAGGCTTTGGCTCAAAAATGATTATAAATGGCGATCAGTCACAAATTGACCTACCTAAAGGGGTAAAATCTGGATTGATTGACGCCTATCATAAATTAAGAAAGGTTAAACGCATTGAATTTGTATCTTTTGATGAGTTCGATGTGGTTCGTCATCCAGTAGTTGCGGATATTATTAGAGCTTATAGCAAAGAACCCATGATTGAAAACCTTCCAAGGAGAGAAGAAAATGAATCGTCGACTACAGTTACTTCATGAGCGTTTAGGTAAAGTCTTTATACCTCTTATTACATTCATACTATCTTTAGCAATTTTTTTAATTGGCTATCAACACGTCAAACCAGAAGTTTATCACTTTGAATTGAATCAAGTAGCAGATGAAACAATTTTAGCGCCTGTGACGATGGAAGATGTTGAGCAGACAAAAGCCAATCAACAAAGAGCTAAGGATGCTATTAATGATATCTATTTATATCAAGAAGATATCAGGATTCAGGAAATTACGCGGATTGAGCAGTTTTTTGGCTTTGTTCGTGAGGCTCGTAATGGTAAGTACTCACGAGACGGTGTAATTGATTCTTTAAAGAATGCATCTAAAGAAAAGCCACTGGATCAAACTTTTAATGAAAAGGTCAATAATTTACCAACTAAAAAAACCAACTTCGATAATTTATCCGAGGAGCAAAAGCGAACAGTGATTCAAGCACAATTACAAATGGTAGATGAAAATGTTTTTAATTTGTTTGATCAGCTTTCTAACCGCTCAATTGATCAAGTTTTTAAAATCAGTCCCTTAGAACTATCTGAATTACAATCGAATTTAACTGATTTTATATCCGAGAGTCTTGCTCAAGAATTAGGTCCTGATCAAGTTGATAAAGAGTTGGACAAATATCGTTTACAAATCACATCTTCCGATATGTCAGAGCTTGCTCAGCAAACGACTTTAAACTTTTTAGGCGCCTTGATAAAACCAACGATGGTATATTCGGAGTCAGAAACAAATCGCTTAAAGGAAGAAGCAGCTTCCAAAGTTCAAACATCTTATATTCTACAAGGACAAGTTATTGTTCAAGAAGGTCATATTATTAATCAAAATAATATGCGACAACTTGAGATGTTTGGTTACTTGGATGCATCGACTAAGCAATATCTCATGCCAGTCTTTGTTCTATTAATTTTTGTCCATGCTTTTCTATTCGTTTATATCTTTTCTGATAAATTAAATTGGACAGATTTAAGCCGTGCGAATATGCAGGCTACTGCTTATATGATTATTGTTTTTGGGTCGTTGATCATGGCCAAGATGGGACATTTCTTCCAACAGGCAGGTCTAGAGTATGGTATGTTGCTTCTACCTTTGATGATTTTACCAGGATATTTAAAAGAAAAATCTTCCTATAAAGTAACATTGTTAGCATTTCTATTTATTAATATCTTTGCTATTTTTATAGTTAGTGATTTAGACAATCAAACTGTTGTAACCTTCATCAGTTTATTTTACCTATTTACTACCATTGTTTCCGTTTTACTGACTACTTTTTCTGATCGTCAGGCGATGAAAGTAGAAAAAAGAGTGGCCTTAAATATCATTTGGCAGTTCATAATTGCTTTGCCTCTAATGGCTGTTCTTACAATTCCTATATTATCTCGTCAGGCTTTTATCATCCTAATAATGACAATTGCAGCTAATTTACTTGGCTTGTTATTAATCGCTGTTTTTGAACCCTACTGGGAGCAACTTTTATCCAGTCGTTCAGCCATGACGATGAATCAGTTAGCTAATTTAAATCATCCCTTATTAAAATTGTTGATTGAAAAAGCACCGGGAACCTATCATCATTCAATTATGGTGGCTAATTTAGCAGCGAATGCCGTGGAAGCCATAGGCGGGGATTCCTTGACCACCCGGGTAGCCTCTTACTATCATGATGTTGGAAAGACAGTCCATCCCCTATTCTTCGTTGAAAACTTATCTGGAGGCATTGAATCACCTCACCGCATGGTAGGGCCAGATGAGTCTGCTAAAATTATTATTGATCATGTTGCTCAAGGTGTAAAATTATTAGAAGAGTACCGTATGCCTCAGTCTGTTATTGATTTATGTAAAGAACACCATGGCACAACCATGACTAGCTATTTTTATTACCAAGCTAAAGAGCAAAAAATGCCTATTAATCCAGAGACCTTTAGATATCCTGGCCCGATTCCACAATCAAAAGAATCCGCTATAGTGATGATTGCAGATTCAATGGAAGCAGCCTCTCGAACAATGAAAGAACATACTCAAAAGAGTATTGAAGAATTACTGGATTCCATAATTGCGAGTAAGATTAACGATGGCCAATTTGCCGATTGTGGGTTGACGGTTGATGAACTAAAAACAGTAAGAAAGTCACTAATTTTAGGGATAGCTAGTATGTATCACACACGTGTGGAATATCCTAAATAAGGAGAAGAAAATGCAAGTTGAATTAATTGATGAAGGTCAGAGGCTGACTGAAAAACAAAAACAGATTATCTTAGACTTAATTGATCAAGCAGGCTTAAAAATCGCTGCTCCTACTCAAGCAGAATTAGACATAACCATCGTCGATAATCACACCATTCGCCAATTGAATCGCGACTACCGTGGTATTGACCGAGCAACGGATGTGCTATCTTTTGCTTTAATGGAGGGGGAAGAACCAATAGATTGGTCAGTTATCAACTCAAATGAAGTTCAAGAGCCAATCAATCTTCACTTGGGAGATATTATTATTTCAATCGAACGAGCGCTTGAACAAGCCAGTGAATACAACCACTCTCTAGAAAGAGAGTTGGGATTTCTAGCTGTCCACGGTTTCTTACACTTAAATGGTTATGATCACCAAACCATTGAAACTGAGAAAGAGATGTTTGCAATTCAAGAAGAGGTGCTGAGTGAATATGGACTCACAAGATAATCCTTTTAAGAATTCAAATTTTTTCCAGTCTTTTATTTGTGCCAGCCAAGGATTTTTTCAAGCAATTAAAAGTGAAAGAAATCTAAAAATCCACTTATTTTTTGCTTTAGTGGCAGTCCTTTTAGCCTTTTATTTTAAATTTGAACCACTGAAATGGACGATTTTACTATTAACTATTGGCCTTGTTATCTTTTCCGAATTAATCAATACAGCAATAGAAGCGGTTATTGATTTAATTGTAGCAGACCAATGGCATCCCTTAGCGAAAAAGGCAAAAGATATCGCTGCTGCTTCTGTTTTAATGACAGCAATCATTTCCATTATAATCGGGGCTATACTATTTCTCCCCTATTTATTTTAAAAGGTGACAATTAATCATACTAAAGGAGTTTAAATGAAAAAAGATTTTAAATCGGGTTTTGTAGCTATTCTTGGCCGTCCCAATGTTGGGAAATCAACTTTATTAAATCAAATTATTGGCCAAAAAATAGCGATTATGTCTGATAAAGCCCAAACAACCCGCAATAAAATTCAGGGTGTCTATACCCGTGAAGACTCACAAATCATTTTTATTGATACCCCCGGAATCCATAAACCCAAGCATGCTTTAGGAGACTTCATGATAAAAACAGCCTATTCCTCTTTGAGTGGGGTGGATGCAGTGATTATGGTAGTCAATGCGACAGAAAAAATAGGACCTGGCGATCAATTTATTATCAATCGTTTAAAAGATGTCCAGCAACCAGTCTTTTTAGTTATTAATAAAGTAGATCTGATTGAAAAAAATTTGCTTTTTGATATTATCACTAAATATCAAGATGCTTATGATTTTGATCAGATTATCCCTTTATCTGCACTTACAGGTGAAAATGTCGAAGCTTTATTAGACCAACTGACACTCAGCTTGCCAGATGGCCCCCAATATTACCCGGCTGACCAGGTAATGGATCATCCTGAGTATTTCCTCGTTGCGGAGTTAATTCGTGAAAAGATTTTAATGTTAACACGCGAAGAAATTCCTCATTCAGTAGCCGTCCAAGTCCAATCCATGCAAAAAAATGCTGATGACAAGGTAGAAGTACTAGCTACAATAATCGTGGAACGTAAAAGCCAAAAGGGAATAATTATTGGTGCTCAAGGATCAATGATTAAAAAGATAGGTCATCTGGCACGACGTGATATTGAAAAGCTTTTAGCAACCAAAGTCTATTTAGACTTATGGGTCAAGGTGCAAAAAGATTGGCGGGATCGTCAAAGTAATTTAAATGAATTGGGCTATCAGAGTGAGAATTATTAATAAGGAGAGTGCCAATGAACGAAAAATTTACCGGAATTGTTTTGTTTATTCGGCCGTACCGCGAAAAAGATAGTCTAGTTAAAATTTTTACACGTGAATTTGGTACTAAAATGTTTTTTGTAAGAGGTTTACAGTCACTCAATCATCCCCTTAAAAAGCATTTAATCCCATTGACAGAACATCAATATTGGGGAACTATTAACCAACAGGGTTTGTCCTTTTTGAAAGAAGGTCAAACCCTTAACCTCTTTCGATCCATTCAATCTGATCCCTTTAAGCAAGCGCATGCTGCTTATATAAGTCAACTAGTGGATGCCAGTGTGGATGATAATAGCAAAGATCAACAGCTATTTGATTTTTTCCAAGCTACTCTAAACAGTCTCAATGAACGTGAAGATGCCCGGCCTATTCAATTACTTTTGCAACTTAAACTTTTGCAACGCTTCGGGCTTCAATTAAATATGAAAAATTGTGTAGTCTGCGGATCGAGCCAGAGGATTGAGGACTTTTCGATGGTCCATTTGGGTGTTTTGTGTCATAACCATTTAGATAAAGATCCCAACCGAATGCATCTTAGTTCTAAGCAAGTCAAAATTTTACAACTCTTTAATGAAATTAAACTGAATCAATTAGGACAAGTCTCAATTTCAGACCTTTCTTACAAAAAAATTGATGAATTGATCTTCACCATCTACCATGAACAAGTAGGGATTAAATTAAAAGGAGAATCTTATCTCAATCAATTATATAAAGTAGCCGACCAATTGAAAATCAGTAAAAATCAAGGAAGATAATTGACAAAAAGATTTATAATTAGTAGAATTTTAACAAGCCAAAGCAATTAAAAGAAGATAGTAAAGCGACTCTAGGCAGGTGAAAGCTAGAGCAAATCGAATGGTCCTTTGGGTTAACAAATGAATTTTAAGAGTGCTAGTCTAACTAGAATTAGGGTGGAACCGCGAATTTATTTCGTCCCTATGACCTCCAAAGGGGGTCATAGGGACTTTTATTTTAAGAAAGAGGTGTCAAAATGGCAGTTGAATCGTTACAAGA
Organism: Facklamia sp. P13069; assembly: GCF_050409405.1. Lineage (NCBI taxonomy): Bacteria > Bacillati > Bacillota > Bacilli > Lactobacillales > Aerococcaceae > Facklamia > Facklamia sp. P13069. Next base: position 40,122 of record NZ_JBNUPN010000009.1, read on the forward strand.
TATGATTTTAACCTTGCAAAATTTTTGGTCAAAGAAAGGATGTTTGATCCTTCAATCCTATGATACTGAAAAAGGAGCCGGAACCATGAGCCCCTATACCTTTTTAAGGGCTAATGGACCAGAACCTTGGAATGCCGCTTATGTCGAACCGTCAAGACGACCTGCTGATGGAAGATACGGTGAAAATCCTAACCGCTTATACCAACACCATCAGTTTCAAGTGGTTATGAAGCCTTCTCCTCTTGCTATACAAGAATATTACCTGGATTCATTGATTGAATTAGGCATTGATCCCCTAGAGCATGATATACGGTTTGTAGAAGATAATTGGGAAAACCCTTCCTTGGGTTGTGCGGGACTGGGATGGGAAGTATGGATTGATGGTATGGAAGTGACTCAATTTACCTACTTCCAACAAGTGGGGGGATTAAAGTGTGATCCGGTAATGTCAGAGATTACTTATGGCTTGGAGCGTCTTGCTATGTATATTTTTGATGTGGAAAATGTCTATGATTTAGAGTGGGCCAAAGGCGTGAAGTATGGCGAAATCTTTTTCCAACAAGAATATGAGCAGTCTAAATATTCTTTTGAATTAGCTGATACTGACTTATTAATGAAGCAGTATGAAGCTTATGAAAAAGAAGCCAACCGTTTACTTGAGGAAAACTTAGTTCATCCAGCCTATGATTATATTTTAAAGACCAGTCATACCTTCAACTTAATGGATGCTAGAGGGATGATTTCGGCATCAGATCGCCCTGCTTATTTAGGACGTGTTCGTAAATTAGCTCGCGGTATTGCTAAGACCTTCGTACAAGAAAGAGAAAAACTTGGATTTCCATTATTAAAAGAAAATAAGAACTAGGAGGATTGCTATGAGAGATTATTTATTAGAAGTAGGAATGGAAGAAATTCCAGCTAGATTTTTATTGAAATTGCGTGATCAATTAGCCGAAAAACTTGCAGCATTTCTTGCAGAAGAAAGAATCAGCTTTCAATCCATTGAAACTTACGCAACTCCTAGAAGATTAGCTCTAAGAGTAGAAGGTTTATCTGATCAGCAATCAGCTTTAGAAGAAGAAGTAAGAGGACCGTCCGTAAAAGTTGGACAAGATAACGAAGGGAATCTGACGAAAGCTGCATTGGGCTTCTTAAAAGGTCAAGCCTGTCAAGAGGAAGACTTATTTGTTAAAGAAGTTAAAGGAACTGACTACCTCTTTGTGAATAAGGTGGCTGAGCAGAAGAAAGTAGAAGAAGTGTTAAAAGCTATCCCAACTGTTCTTGCCAGTATGCATTTCCCAGTTACCATGCGGTGGTCAGATTTAAATTTAGAATATATTCGTCCGATTCATTGGATACTTTCATTACTAGAAGATCAGGTGATTAACTTTGAATTTGCTGGTATTCAGGCGAATAATTTTTCACATGGTCATCGTTTTCTAACTAAAAATGACAAAGTTATAATTAAAAATAGTCGTGACTATGAAAACGCACTAGAAAAGATGTATGTGATTGCCAGTTTTGAAAAACGACAAGAGAAGATTTACCAGCAAATTCAAGCGATTGAAGATGAAAGGGGCTGGGTTATACCGGAAAATGATGAATTACTAGAAGAGGTAACAGCCATTGTCGAGTGGCCAACTGCTTTTTACGGCAGTTTTGAGGAAAAATATTTAGAAATTCCCCAAGAAATGGTCATCACAGCAATGCGTGATCATCAACGTTATTTTTATGTTTTAGATCCTAAAAGCAAAGAATTGTTGCCTTATTTTATTTCAGTACGAAATGGTAATGATCAGCATATTGATCAAGTCATTAAAGGTAATCAAAAGGTATTAAGAGCTCGTTTAGCAGATGGTTTATTCTTTTACCAAGAAGATTTAAAATTATCTTTAAAAGAAGACTTAGCTAAATTATCAAGCTTGAAAGAGCATTTTAAGTTAGGTACTTATAGTCAAAAACAAGAACGTGTTAAACACTTGCTTGAAGAATTGATGGATTTTATCGATTTATCTGCTCAAGATCAAAAGACCATTTTGCGTGCTAGTGAGATTTACAAGTTTGATCTTGTGACTCAAGCGGTAAATGAGTTTGCCGAATTACAAGGTGTCATTGGTGGGATTTATGCCAAACATTATGGTGAAGAAGATAGTGTAGCGCAAGCAATTGCTCAGCAATACCTACCAACTTCGGCTGGAGGGAAATTACCTGATAAACCTGCGGCTGCCGCCTTATCGATTGCAGATAAATTAGACAGTCTAATTGCTTACTTCAAAGCGGATATGATACCAACAGGGTCTAATGATCCTTATGCATTAAGAAGACAAGCCATGGGATTAATTGACATTCTTTTAGACCAATCTTGGAATATCGATTTAAAGAGCTTGTTAGTGAAGATTAACCATGAAGATGCTGATTCAGCAGCCGATTACTTAAATGATTTGCTTAGTTTTATAGAAGCTCGGATTCAAGTTAGATTAGGTAATCTAGGAATGGATTACGATATTATTCAAGCAGCACTCGCACAAAAACAACTAAATCCTGTAAAAATAAAAGAAACGGCTAAAAGTTTACAAGACTTCAAAGCTGCCAAACCGGTTGAGTTTTCAAAAATGATTGAAAACTTGGCACGAGTAGTTAATTTAGGTGAAAAGGTTAGCGAGCAAGTTAAAATCACTGATAACCTAGCTGAAAGTCAACTAGAAAAGGACTTAATTGAAAAGATAGTGGCAATAGAGGACTTACAAGACACCTCAAGATTAATGGAATATTTTGAAAGCATTAGTCCAATGATTGCTTCATATTTAGAACTACATATGGTTAACGCTGACCAAGAAGCTCTTCGCCATAATCGCTATCAAATGATGTACCAATTAACACAAACAATTCTCAGTCTCATGGATCCTAGAAAAGTGGTCCATAAATAAGAGTAAAGGAGCGATAATAATGTCTACCTTTTTAGATCGCGCAAAAGTGAAGGTAATTGCTGGTAAAGGTGGCGACGGAATGGTCGCTTTCCTAAGAGAAAAATATCGACCAGATGGTGGACCTGCAGGAGGAGATGGCGGCCGCGGTGGCGATGTCATTTTTCGAGTGGATGAAGGCCTTCATACTTTGATGGATTTTAGATACAATCGTCAATTCAAAGCGCATAACGGGGAAAATGGAATGAGTAAGAGTAAATATGGAGCGAATGCAGAAGACCTTTATGTAAAAGTTCCACCAGGAACCTCTGTTTATGACGAAGCAAGCGGTAGACTCATTGCCGATTTAGTGGACCATGGACAAGAAGTAATTGTTGCTAAAGGAGGGAGAGGGGGGCGTGGAAACATACGCTTTGCCACGCATAAAAACCCTGCTCCTTCAATTGCTGAAAATGGAGAACCAGGTCAAGCCTTGGAGTTACAATTGGAACTTAAAGTTCTAGCAGATGTGGGCTTGGTTGGTTATCCAAGCGTGGGCAAATCAACCCTATTGTCCATTATTTCTAATGCTAAACCCAAAGTAGCAGATTATCAATTTACTACCTTAGTACCCAACTTGGGAGTGGTTAAAATTGCTGATGGTCAGGAATTTGTCGTTGCAGACATGCCGGGCCTTATTGATGGTGCTTCTGATGGTGTTGGTTTAGGTATTGATTTCTTACGCCACATTGAAAGAACTAAAACGTTATTACATATTGTGGATATGGCAGCGGTACATGAACGCGATCCCTTTGAAGATTTTTCTTCTATTATGCAAGAGTTAGCTAATTATCATCCTCGTCTTTTAGAAAGACCCATGTTGATTGTGGCTAATAAAATGGATTTAGATCAAGCTAAAGATAATTTAAAAGTATTTGAAGAAAAAATATCTGATTATTATCAGAATTTAAATCTTTCTATTCCAAAAATTTATCAAATTTCAGCTTGGCAAGCCCAGGGAATTGATTCATTGATGCGAGCAACAGCTCAATTAGTTGCCTCCAGTGACTTTATACCCTTGGAGGAAAAAGAAAGTGATCATAAAAATTATACGATCGACGAAAGCCCTGATTTTACTGTTCGTAAACTTGAAGAAGGTTATTGGGAATTAGAAGGTGAAAAGATTATCAAGCTTTATAAAATGACCAATACAGCTCATGATGAAAGTTTACAACGCTTTGCACGTCAACTGCGATCAATGGGTGTCGATCAAGTCTTGAGAGAAGCTGGCGCGAAAAATGGCGATACAGTTTACTTAGAGGATTATCAATTTGAGTTTATTGATTAGGTGGTTTTAATATGCAAAATAAAGTTAAACAAGGGCGTATCCCAATTTTTGACGGTCTTAAGGGAATCGCAATACTGCTAATCATTGCTTATTACTACTTTGAACATATTGTTCCAGGTGGTTTCCTTGCAGTTAATCTATTTCTTTTCATAGCTGGTTTTTTTAACTTTAGACATTTTTATTTAAAAGATATACAAGCTAGAAAAGAGTCCTTTTGGCAATTTATATATAAGCGTTTTGAAAGACTTTTTTTCCCTACTTTATTCGTAGTTTTAACTACGTCTACCTATATTTTACTTTTTAACCGTGATTTTTTATCTAATATTCGGTGGATGGGATTAAGTTCACTCACATTTATTAACAATTATTATCAGATTTTTAATCAACAGTCTTACTTTGTTCAAGCGGCTAATCCAAGTCCCTTTACACATTTGTGGTACGTCTCTTTATATGGACAATTGGTTATTTTAACACCTATTTTAATATTTTTACTTTACAGTTGGCATAAAAAACCTCAAGTAACTATTCGTATGTTATTGATTATTTCAGCCTTATCCGCTTTTTTAATGGGCTATCTTTATAAAGATAACCAAGATCCTACCCGAATTTACTATGACCTTTTAACAAGATTATCTGCTTTTACTCTTGGGGGTTCTTTAGGATTAGCTCTTCCAGTTAATTTATCACCTAAAAAGATTTCATCAAAGAAAATTATGACCATGAATCTTATGGGTTTACTTGCAGTCATTTTTGCTTTCTTCATGATTAAATTCATGTTTGCAACCAAACCTTTTGCTTATCGTTTTGGTTTAACTTTGTTTTCTTTGATTTCTGCTGTAATTGTTGTTTCAAGTATTCATCCAGCAACTATTTGGAACAAAATCTTTCGTTTTAAACTATTTACCTGGATAGGCCAACGATCTTTTTCTTACTATCTATGGTACTATCCTGTCTATCTTTTAATGCCTCAAAACATTAGCTTTATGAATAGGTCTCCATGGTTAAATTATGGTTTTCAGTTGCTTTTGATCATTATTTTAGCTGAAATTACTTACCAATTATTTGAAAAGCGCAGAATTAGTCTTCCAATTGGACAAGACTTTAATTGGCGCAAAATGAAGCATCAATTTGATTATTTAAGCTCTCACCCTCAATCATTAAGAGTAGTGAAATTTATCACAGCGTGTTATATTTTTAATGTCGTGATGGGGGTCATCGCTCTGGCTATTTCTTCACCAGCTAAGGGTGTAGAATCAAGTAAGGAAATTCAAGCCATTATTGAAAACAATATGAATATTGCTGAAGAGTCAAGAAAAACTGAAGAAAGACAAGTAGTTGTTAATAATATCGAAGGCTTAGATCAAGAAGTCTTACTCTATGCTAATGCATTGGAGATAACTTTCATAGGGGATTCAACTTTAGCTGCAGCCACCGAGCGCTTGAATGATGTATTTCCTAAGGCTGTTTTTGATCCGAAAGTCGGTCGACAACTTTATGAATCTTATGATACGGTATATGGTCTCAATCAAACAGGCGGATTAAAGCCTACTGTGGTAACCATGTTAGGCTCTAATGGAACATTTACAGTTGGTCAAATGGATGATTATATTCAAGCAGTCGGTCTAGACCGTGATCAGTATTATGTCAACGTTTTGGTTGATCGCATTTGGACAGATGATGCTAACCGTCAATTGGTAAGAGCGGCTCAAGAATATGGAAATGTTAGAATTATAGACTGGGCGAATTATGCCCGTGGACACGCTGAATGGTTTGCTGAAGATGGCGTTCATCTAAATGATGAGGGATCATTGGAGTTATCCAAATTTATCGCTAAGGAGATATACCGTCAGCGCTAGTCATAGAAAGAGGTTGATGGAAATATGAAATTACATTTTTTAGGCACAGGTGCTGGGATTCCATCCAGACAAAGAAATGTTTCTTCGCTGGCTTTAAAGTTATTAGATGAGTTGAATGAAATCTGGTTATTTGATTGTGGAGAAGCAACCCAGCATCAAATCTTGGAAACAACCATTCGACCTAGAAAAATAACTAAAATTTTTATTACTCATCTTCATGGAGACCATATTTTTGGCTTGCCAGGACTTCTAAGTTCAAGATCTTTTCAAGGTGGAGAAGACTGTTTAGAAGTTTATGGACCTAAGGGGATAAAAGATTTTATTAAGATTTCCTTAAAATATTCAAAATCCAAACTTGCATACAGTTTAAAAATAACAGAGTTGGTAGACCGAGGTGGCGAGTTAATCTTTGATAATGGCTGGAAGGTTAATTATTTACCTTTAGAACATGGGATTCTTTCTTTTGGCTACCGAGTAGAAGAACCAGATTTACCTGGTCAACTTTTAGTTGAAGAGTTGAAAAAATTTGAGATACCTAATGGTCCAATTTATGGTCAACTCAAACGCGGAGAACGTGTTCAATTAGAAGATGGCAGATGGATAGATGGCCAGAATTTTCTTGCTCCGGATCGACCTGGTAGAATCGTTACCATTTTGGGGGATACCCGTTATTGTCAGAATTCTAAAGTCTTAGCCAGAAAAGCGAATGCTTTAGTCCATGAGGCTACTCATGAAGCAGCGGAAGAAAAAATGGCAAGAGCTTATTACCATTCGACCAGTCATCAAGCAGCCCAAGTGGCTAAAGATAGTCAAGTAGAGGCTCTTTATCTCAATCATATTTCAGCTCGCTACTTAGGCAAGGCTCTCAAGCAACTTGAAAAAGAAGCTTGTTCTATTTTTCCTAACAGTCATCTTGTTAATGACTTTGATGAATATAAAATCCCACTTAATTAATGAGTTTATGATGTGTAAGGAGAATAACGATGTTGTCTAAATACCAATGGCAATTGCCAGAAAATTTAAATGGAAATCAAAACTATCAAAAATTATTAATAGCGGGAGAAGACTATTCGCCCGCTTTTTTAGCAATCTGTTTTAATCGTGGTCTTCATGATCTATCGGCAATAAAAAAAGCCACCGAACAAGAGCCAACTTTATATCATGACCCCTTTGCCTTATATCAAATGGATATAGCAGTAAAACGCATCCATTTAGCCATTGAAAAGGGAGAAAAAATTTTGATTTATGGTGATTATGATGCAGATGGAATCACTTCTTCTTTAATTTTAAAAGAGGCTTTAGATGCTTTAGGAGCTGACAGTCGAGTCTATCTACCCAATCGTTTTAAAGATGGCTACGGTCCCAATATCGATCGTTATCAAGAGTTTATTGAAGAAGGGGTTCAATTAATCATCACGGTTGATAATGGAGTGGCAGGTCATGAAGCAATTGAATTTGCTCAAGAAAAGAAGGTCGACGTTATTGTAACTGACCATCACGAGTTACAGGAAACGCTGCCAGCTGCATATGCCATCATACATCCTCGTCACCCTCAGGGAAGTTATCCTTTTGGAGATTTATCTGGAGCAGGTGTCGCATTTAAAGTAGCAACAGCCATCCTTGGTGAAATACCAATAGAAATGTTAGATTTAGCAGCTATTGGTACGGTTGCTGATATGGTCTCTCTCTTAGATGAAAATCGAACAATTGTTATTGGAGGAATCCATCAGTTAGAAGTTACTCAGCGGCCCGGACTACAGCTTCTATTAAACCAACAATTACAGTCAAAAGATGATATATCTGCCGAAACGATTGGTTTTATTATTGGTCCTCGACTCAATGCTGTGGGACGGTTGGGAGATCCTCGACCGGGATTCGATTGGTTGGCAGCTTTTACCGAGCAAGAGGCTAGTCAGTGGCTTGAGTTTATTGAACAGGAAAATTATAAAAGACAGCAATTAGTCACTCAAATTTATCAAGAAGTTACATCAAAATTAGATGTTTTAAAGGAGTTGCCTCGAATTATTTGCCAGACTTCTCCAAATTGGCATCCCGGAGTTTTAGGAATTGTAGCTAGTCGCATTTGTGATAAATACCAGCGCCCATGCCTACTTTTCAACTTTGACAAGAAAAATCATCAGTATAAAGGTTCAGCTAGATCAAAAGAAAACTTTAATCTTTTCAAAAATCTTAGTCAGCTAAAAGGACTATTAAAGCATTTTGGTGGTCATAGCCAAGCGGCTGGTATGACAATTGAAGAAGATAATTGGCAAAAATTTCAGACTGAATTAAGCCAGTTAGCTGATAAACACAAAGATCAAATTTTAGCCAAAACTTCCTTGTCGGTTGATGCTAGACTAAGTTTGACAGATATTAATTTAAAATTAATCGAAGAGATTCAAAAATTAGGACCTTTCGGTATGCATAATCCTAAGCCTATTGTTTTATTTAAGGACTTAAAGATGATTGAAAAAAGAGTAATTGGAGCGAATAAACAACATGTTAAAATGAAATTTAATCAATCAGGCACTGCAAACTCACTAGCTGCCATAGCGTTTAGTATGGCGGATGACTTTGAAGATTGTCAATTGGGTATTCAGTTGGATATGGTTGGAGAACTGTCAATTAACGAATGGAAACAACAAAAAGAATGTCAATTAATTGTCAAAGATTTTAATTTGGAAGGGCAATTGTGGATTGATTACCGAGGGAAAACACATTTTGATAAATTAAAACAGCTGTCTGAGGTGGTTTATTGTTTTCAAGATAAAAAAAATGCGGCACTCTTTTCTGAACAGTTGAAAAACGACTATCAATTGATTAATTATGAAGCATTACCCATTAATTTTAAATATGAAAATCTAGTGTTGATTGAGCCCCCCCAAAATCTTAATAAACTAAAAAAACTTTTAAAGAGTCACGGATGGGAAAAAATTTATTTAGCCAGTGTTGTTGTAGAATCCAGATATTTAGCAGGCTTGCCCCAGCGTCAAGACTTTGCAAAATTGTTCCAACTGCTTAAGCAAGAAGGTAGTCTTCAACTAAAAGATTTACAAGTTCTTTCTAGCTATTTATCAATTCCATTAATAAAAATAAAAACAATGATTGTGGTGTTTTTTGAGGCGGGTTTTGTTACAATAAAAGATGGACTTGTAATCATGAACCAGCTTAAGCAAGCCAACAAACTTGATTTAATGGAGTTGCCTGCCATGAGCAAGTATCAAGAAGCCATGGAAGCAGAAAAATTATTGAATTTTCAAACACTTGATCAAGTGAAAAGCTGGATAAATAAGGAGACTTAAAATGGATTATACAAACTATATCGCTCGTGTTGATAATTACCCAGAAGAAGGTATTATTTTCCGTGATATCACGCCTCTCATGGGAAATGGTCCCGCTTTTGAAGCAGCGACTCAAGAGATAGTAGACTATGCTAGAGAATTAAAGGTGGACATGGTCGTAGGGCCTGAAGCGCGTGGTTTTATTATTGGATGCCCAGTTGCTTATGCGCTTGGAGTGGGCTTTGCCCCTGTCCGTAAAAAAGGTAAACTTCCTAGAGAAACAATTGAAGTAGACTATAGTTTAGAATACGGATCAAATGTCTTACAAATCCACAAAGATGCTATTCAACCGGGCCAAAGAGTCTTAATAACCGATGATTTATTAGCAACAGGTGGAACCATTCAAGCAACTATCCAATTAGTGGAAAATCTTGGAGGAATTGTCGCAGGTTGTGCTTTTCTTATTGAGTTAGATGACTTAAAAGGAAAAGAGAAGTTGGGAGATCACAAGTATTTCACACTAATGCACTATTAGAAATAAAAAGAGCCTAACCAGTTTTAATCTCTGGTTAGGCTAATCTTTAATTGAGTTGATTAGAAATAGCGATTAAGACTAACTACTTTGCCTAAAATTGAAACGTCGGGCAAGATAATATCGTCCATGGTATCATTTTCAGGGCGAAGTACGATATGATCTTTTTTCTTATAAAAAGTTTTACATGTTGCTTCATTATCTTCAGTCATAGCAACAACGACTTCACCATTATTGGCAGTTGCTTGTCTGCGGACGGTGATGATATCGCCATCCAAAATGCCAATATTAACCATGGATTCACCTTTAATGATCAGCATAAATAATTCGCTTGAATCATATTGAAGATCGGTAGGCTTAGGATAATATTCCATAGCTTCTTCTTCAGCAAGAATCGGAGCACCTGCGGCAACATAGCCGAGTAAAGGTACTTTATCGGATTTGATGCCCAATTTTTTAATTCCCAAGGCCGTTATTTCAATCGTCCTTGTTTTACTGGCAGATCTTTCAATCAGTCCACTTTCTTCTAATCGGTCAAGATGACCGTGGACAGTGGATGGAGAAGAAAGTCCAACACGCGCTCCAATTTCGCGAACAGTGGGTGGATAACCATTTTCATTGAGTAATTCATAAATAGATTGTAGCACGTTTAATTGCTTGGTCGTTATCTTAATCATTTCACTCACTCTTTCTATAGGATAATTTAATTGTAGCAGAAGTAGAATTATAAATCAAACAAATGTTCGTAGCAAAGGAGGAACGCTATGCTTTCATCTTCAAAACTAGCAAGAATTAATGAGTTAGCTAAACTTCAAAAAACTAAAGGCCTTACGGATTCAGAAAAAAAAGAACAGAATCAATTAAGACAAGAGTACTTAAAAGTCTTCAGACAGCACATGGTAAGACAGGTTGAGGGAGTTAAAATTGTCGATTCAGATGGAAATGATTTAACACCTGAAAAAGTTAAAAGAATTCAAAAAGCTAAAGGAATTCATAATCGTAAAGATTAATAGGTTAGAGTATTTAATCGGTTAAATTTTTAAAAGGAGAGATGGTATGTCAACATTTTCATGGGTTTTAATTGTTATTTTAGCATTGGTAGCAGGAGCAGTGTTAGGTTTCTTTATTGCTCGGAAGTATATGATGAATTATTTTAAAGAAAATCCACCTATTGATGAGCGCATGATTACGACTATGATGGCGCAAATGGGGCAAAAGCCTTCCAAGAAAAAAGTTCAGCAAATCATGCAGTCTATGAAGATGCAATCGAAATAGCTTTGTTTGAAAATATGTTTTTTCTTTCACAATTTTTGTTACTGTTTTCTGTCCTTAAGGAGCAGAAAAGGCGCAGAAAATTAGGTTTTCTTTAATCAAGTATACAATAAATTATTTTTAAGATTAAAAACCTCCTCCCTAGAGCAGCTTAACGACAGCTTCAAGGGTAGGAGTTTTTTTATAAAGCGTAATAATTATTTCTTTTTAGCAGGAACATAGCTAAAGCTTGGGTCTAATTGATGATCCAAATTATCAAAAGCCTTGGCCAATTCCTGGTCTATTTTAGCTAGTTGATCTTTATTATAATCTAATTCAGGATTATATTTAATGGCAGGTCCAAAAGCTATTTTAGCTCCTTGTCTCTTAAAGAATGATTTAAAGTCTAAAGGTGGTTGAATAGCAATTGGGATGATGTCTTTTTTTGAAAGACGTTGAATGAAAGCAGTTCCACCTTTAATTTCAGTTGTGTACCGACTACCAGAAGGAAAGATACCTAAATTCAAATTTTTTTCAGTTAATTGTTTGACGGCTATTTTGATCGTTTTAGGACTAGGTTTTTCTCGATTAACTGGAAAAACATGTGCCTTTCGTAAAATGCTAGCTAACAAAGAATTATGAAAAATTGATTCTTTTGACATAAAAGAAATTTCAAGTGGATAAAGTGCAATGGCCAAGTATAATGGGTCCCAAAAAGAGCGGTGAGTGGCTGCTAGAATAAAAGTTGATTGATTGGGATCGGGAATGTTTTCTTTGCCAATTATATAGGATTTCCCATTAAAAAGACGAAAGAGAAAGCGTAAAATGGCTACGGCAAACTGATAAAAAGTCATATTCAATTTCCTTTCAGTTACAATGTTTGTTATTATTTTACCAAGATTCAATCAAGATTCAAGTCAGCATATTCTTAAGGATTTATCAAGTTTTTTTATAGGAGGAATGAATGATGTTTAAAATATTGAATTTTACTATTTTATTGTTAGTTAGTCTTACTTTTACAAGAAACGTTATAGCTAATGGTAGCTTAGGAGGGGTCTATTTAATTGAGACATACCCTATCAAGGAAAATTTATTTATACAAGGATTTGAGCTTGATCAAGAGGCCCAACTCTTAATCGGCACAGGTTTATACGGAGAATCAGCTTGGGGTTATTTTAATTGGGAAAAAGGCTTGTTAGACCGCTTCATTGGATTAGATAACCAATACTTTGGAGAAGGGATTTCTTTGCGTGACAATGAACTTTGGCAGTTAACTTGGAAAGAGGGCAAAGTTTTCAAATGGGATGTAAAGACCAAAGAACTAGTCAACACTTATGAAATAAAAGGTGAAGGATGGGGATTAGCTTATAATGAGGAAAAAGATCTGTTCTACTTGTCTGATGGGTCATCAACTATCTATACTTATAATCCTGACAACTTTAAATTAGTTGATCAAGTGGAAGTGAATTTAGAAGGAGAGCCATTAGATCAGTTAAATGAGTTGGAATATGCCAATGATGCAATTTACGCTAATATTTGGTATGATAATCGCATTGTTAAAATTGATCCTCAAAGTGGTCAAATACTTAAAACATATGATCTGACTCCTATGCTCGATCAGTTGGATCTTACAGCAGAACAAAGAGAAACAATGGATGTCTTAAATGGGATTGCTCATATTGAAGCGGATCAATTTTATTTAACCGGAAAAAATTATCCATTAATTTTTAAAGTGGAATTGAAATAATAGAAAGGAAGGTAAATAGTGGCTGCTATAACTTATGAATTAATCAAAGAAGAAAAACATACGGGAGCTCGATTAGGGATACTTCATACTCCACATGGCTCATTTGAAACCCCCATGTATATGCCGGTAGGAACATTAGCTACCGTCAAATCATTATCACCTGAAGAGTTAAAAGATATGGGAGCGGGTGTGATATTAAGTAATACCTATCATTTATGGTTAAGGCCTGGTGAAGAGATTATTGAGCAAGCAGGCGGGCTTCACAAGTTTATGAACTGGGATCAAGGGATTCTAACCGATTCAGGAGGGTTTCAAGTCTTTTCTCTGAGTGAGATTCGTGATATAGAAGAAGAAGGCGTTCATTTTCGTAATCATATTTCAGGAGAAAAATTATTCTTATCTCCTGAGAAAGCCATTCAAATTCAGAATGCTTTGGGATCAGATATTATCATGTCCTTTGATGAATGCCCAGACTATCATCAGCCTTATGATTACGTTAAAAAGTCGATTGCTAGAACTAGTCGTTGGGCAGAAAGAGGATTAAAAGCACATCAAAATCCTGAAAAACAAGCACTCTTTGGCATTTGCCAAGGGGCAGGTTATAAAGACTTGCGCTTACAACACGCTAAAGACATGATTGCTTTAGATTTCCCAGGCTATTCCATTGGCGGCTTATCAGTGGGCGAGACTAAAGAGGAAATGAATGAAGTCCTAGATTACTTAATGCCAGTTTTTCCTAAAAACAAACCACGCTATTTAATGGGGGTTGGTTCTCCTGATGCCTTAATTGATGGTTCCATTCGTGGTGTGGATATGTTTGATTGTGTCTTAGCTACTCGCATTGCTCGAAACGGTAGCTGCATGACTTCGCAAGGAAGATTAGTGGTGAAAAACGCTAAATATGCACGTGATTATAGCCCCATTGATCCTAAATGTGACTGTTATACCTGTCGTAATTATAGTCGCGCTTATATTCGCCATTTAATGAAGAGTCAAGAAACCTTTGGGTTACGTTTAACTTCGATACATAATACCCATTTCTTATTGCAATTGATGCGTGATGTTCGTCAAGCCATTCGAGAAGATAATTTATTAGAGTTTCGTCAAGCTTTTCGTGAAGAATATGGTTATAACAAACCAAATGCTCCAGAATTTTAATGGAGAAAGTCTTAAAAAACTGTTATAATATAAGAGATATTTAGAGGAGGAATTTTTAATGGGAAATAGTTATTTTGCTTTTTTACCAATGCTTATTATGTTCGCTTTATTTTACTTTATGTTGATTCGTCCCCAAAAAAAAGCGGCCGATGCAAAGCGCCAAATGATTGAGGCAATGCAAGCAGGTGATGGAGTAGTTACAATTGGGGGATTGCATGGAATAGTAGATGAAGTAAAACAGCAAGAAGGCCTTGTTGTAATTGACTGTGAAGGTATATATTTAACCTTTGAAATCAGTGCGGTAGCAAATGTTCTTAAGAGTGCGGGTACAAATGATGAAACCGTCTACTCTTCTGAAAATAAAACCACTGTTGAAGGGAAGTTAGAAACGGATGCTAATGTGTAAGTCTTAGCATCTTAAATGAATAATTGAAACATTTATTAGTAGGTAATTATTACTTATTAATAAATGTTTTTTCACTTATTCTATCTAGCTTTATAGTATTATTATTAGGATATGAAGCCTTTAGGAGGCTAAATATGAGATATGGCTTACTTACTTTCGATGATCCTAAACCGGATACAAGTCGCAAAATATTACATGTGGATATGGATGCCTTTTATGCTTCCATTGAAATTCGTGATAATCCGTCCTTAAGCAATCAACCTGTAGTTATTGCTAAACATCCAAAATTAACTAATGGACGGGGGATTGTGACCACTTGTAATTACATAGCGCGTCAATACGGTATTCATTCTGCAATGTCTTCTTTGGAAGCTTATAAGCGCTGTCCTCAAGCTGTTTTTATCAAAGGCAATATGGCTTATTACCGCTCGGTTTCGCAAGAAATTCGCAAAATTTTTTATCAATACACTGACCAAGTGGAGCCTCTATCCTTAGATGAAGCCTATTTGGATGTATCGAAAAATCATATAAAGGAAGAATCAGCTTTAAAAATCGCTCGTCTTATCCAGGCTCAAATTTATGAAGAAATTCATCTAAGTTGTTCAGTAGGAGTTTCTTATAATAAATTTATTGCTAAACTGGCTTCAGATTTTCATAAACCGAATGGTATTACCTTGGTTTCTCCGGATGAAGCCATACCTTTTCTTCATGCGCTCCCAATTAAAGATTTCTATGGGGTAGGCGCTAAGTCTTTAAGTATTTTTGAAAGCCATAACATTAAAACTGGCTCAGACCTAGCGAAGTTTTCACTCGAAGAATTAATTGCTAAATTTGGAAAAATGGGACACTCACTTTATTTTAAGGTTCGAGGTATTCACAATGTGCCTGTCAGTCAAAATCGGCAAAGAAAATCGATGGGAACTGAACAAACCTTTCAAACTTTCCTTTTAGATGAGGAGGTTATTAAGGAAAAAGTACGCCAACTAGTAGTGAAAATATCGCAAGATCTAAATGCTAAAGATTTATATTGTCAAACGCTCACTCTTAAGATACGTTACAGTAATTTTGAAACAGTGACCAGGCAAGACAGCTTTGCCTATCCAACTAATGATCGTTATCAATTAATGAATAAAGCTATAGAATTGTGGGAAGATCACGGTGAGGCAAATAGAGAGATTCGTTTATTAGGAATATCAGTATCCAAGTTATTAGACCCTCAAAGTGAACCCTTACCCATTCAATTAGATATTTAATAGAAGGATATAAAATGGAAGGGTTTCTTCAACTGAACCCATCTTTCAGTCGGGTATAGTCGGCATAGGAACATGTTTATGTACTGTATTTGCTGCATCTTTTGTTTTTTAGTAAAGAAAGTAGACAATAAATTACTAGCCATGATGCAGGGATTAGCAGGTGAAATTATGGTGGCAGCTTCTTTCTGGTTACTTTTAGCTCCTGCTTTAGAATAACTTGCCAGTGTTGGTTTTAAAATTCCTGAACGGTTTCCAGCAGCAGTTGGCTTTTTAGTTGGTGGTGTCTTCTTACGCTTAATGGATCAGTTTGTTCCGCACTTGCATTATGCTGAAGACTATGATTTTCGTTCGAGTGGAAGAATTAATTCCAGAATCACAAACAGAAGGCAATACAGACTTAGCAACCATGAGTTTTATGGTAGGTTTTGTTATTAAGATGGTTTTAGATGTGGCTTTAAGATATATTATTAATAAATAAGATTTTGAGGTGATTCTTTGGGAACTAAGCATGAACGCATTATCCAATACATTCAATCCTTGCCCATAGGAAACAAAATTTCTGTCAGAGGCATAGCTAAGCAATTGCAAGTGAGTGAGGGAACTGCTTATCGTGCTATCAAAGATGCTGAAGAAAAGGGACTTGTTTCGACTATTGAACGGGTAGGGACTATACGTATTGAACAGAAAAATCACTTATCAGTCGGCCATTTAACCTTTGGTGATATAATCCCTCTAATTGATGGCGAGGTCTTAGGGGGGGAAAAAGGACTGGATAAACCCCTGACCAAATTCATTATTGGAGCGATGACCTTGCAAGCTATGGAGCGATATTTTGAAAGTCAGACCCTGATTATTGTTGGTAATCGGTCTGAAGTTCACCGACACTCCCTAAAGAATGGTATCGCTGTATTAATAACAGGTGGCTTTAAAACCGACCACGATATTATAAGACTAGCAAACCAAGAAGAGCTACCCATTATAACGACTAGTTATGATACTTATACTGTTGCCTCATTAATCAATCAATCAATCAACGAGCAAATGATTAAGCAAGAAATTGTAACAGTTGAAGAAGTCTATACTCCTATTGAAAGAACGGTATCATTGGAGCCTTCAGATACTATTGAGAATTTTAAGAAGAAATCGAGTGAAACTGGTTTATCAAGATTCCCAGTGGTGACCAATAAGCGTTTAGTAGGAGTCGTAACTGCTAATGATTTAATGGGAAGAGGTAACAGTGTTTCAATTGAACGGGCGATGAGTAAAAATGTCATTACTGTTAAGCCGCATATGAGTTTAGCATCTGTTTCATATAAGATGATTTGGGAAGATATTGAAATGATTCCCGTTGTTGCTGACAACTTGCAACTTTTGGGTGTCGTTTCTCGCCAAGATGTTATGAAGGCCTTACAAAATATTCAACAGCAACCACAAACAGCTAATACCTTCGAACACGATCTGTTAAAACACTTGGTTGAAGTTAACCGTAATGATTTTAAAAATCGTTATGATTATCAGTTTGAGGTCCAACCCCAGATGGTTAATACTTTGGGGACTTTATCCTATGGAGGGCTTTGCGAGTTGATTGCCCAAGTTGCAATTATCAAGGTAAAGGATTTAACAGGTCATAATAATATTCTTGAATCACTTAATCTTAATTATTTCACATTTATTCAATTAGGAAACTTGATTGAATTTCAAGTTGAAATTTCTAACTACAATCGACGTTCGGCAATTTCTCAAGTGAAAGTTTTTGTTGAAAATATTCTGGTCGCTCAAGCAACAGTTGGTTCACAAATGGTAAATAAAAGACAGAAGGAGTCTAACTAATGACAGTTAAGCAAAGCTTAATCGAAAAGTTAATAAGTCTAATTGATCAATATGATCGTATTATTATTCATCGACACATCAATCCAGATCCAGATGCGATTGGTTCACAATTAGGGCTGAAGGCCACAATCAAACATAATTTTCCAGATAAGACGGTCCTAGCTGCTGGCAAGATGGGCAAGGGAATTGAGTGGTTGGGCCGTATGGATAATGTTGACAGACAGGATTATGAAGATGCTTTGGTAATTATTTTAGATACACCAGTTTTTGAACGGATTGACGGAAATGATCACATTCAAAATAATACTTTAATCAAAATAGATCATCATCTGGTAGTTGAGCACTTTGCTGACTTGGAAATTGTTGAAATTCTAAGTTCTTCAACTGCAGAACTCATTACTAAAATGATCATGCATTCTCAAGGTCAATTGACCCTTTCACCACAAGCTGCTACATTCCTATATGCGGGCATTGTCGGTGATACAGGACGGTTCCTCCATTCAAATACCACTCAAGCAACCTTTGAGGCGGTAGCTTATTTGATGGCTCATCAAGCTGAAAATACTCAAATTAACCGCAAGATGAATGAGTTATCACTCAATGAATTAAATTTCCAATCATTTGCCATTGATCAAATTGAATTGTATGAAAAGGGAGTAGCAACAATGACCTTGAAACAAGCAGATTTAATTCAAAGAGGAATGACGGTTGATGGAACCAATGCGGTTACCAATTTACCAGGACGTTTAAAAGAAGTATTAACATGGGTTATTTTTATTGAAAAAGAAGACTCACATGGAGAGTATCGTGCACGTATTCGCTCAAAAGGCCCAAATATTCATCAAGTAGCGATCCAGTTTAATGGCGGTGGTCATGAAATGGCTTCGGGAGCCAATGTTTATGATGATGAAGAGAAAAAAGAGCTAATTGATCAAATGATTAAAGTTAATGCTCAGTTTTTAAAAGATCAAAACATTTAATAATCTAATCGATAAAAAGTTCTTTCCCTTTAACGTGGCACTGCACCCCATAAATGGGACAGAATAAAAAACACCTTTGTTAGGCTGCTTGTTGACGTTTTAATTTGATTTTGAGTGGATCTATCTCGCTAAGTTCTTCGAATCCTTTGCCATAAGTCTATTGTTTACCTCCAGCTTGATTGAAGCGCTAGGTTTGACTTTAACGGTCCCAAGGCCAGCAAGTTTTTACTTGAGATGTGTTCTTAATGTTTCATTCATCTATTATTTGTTTATTAGTCCGGCCTTCATTTTTCATTTCAATACATTTCGATTTTGTTTCTGCAGAGTAAGCTAGGTGATTAACCCTAATCAAACACCTCCATTAAATTCATTTCACACGAATTCAACGGAGGTGTTTTTATGTTTGCCTCACTATTTGGGGGCAGTGCCTAGTACAGGTTAAAGTGAAAGGATCTTTATTTTGTTTTGTTATTCATTAAACCATGAGCGATTGTCCTTTTCGATCAGATAGTCACCTGCTTCTGGTCCGTTAGACTGGGCAGGGTAGAAAGCCAAATCGGGATCTTTTTCTTCTTGCCATAGAGCATGAATGGAATCGATAAATTGCCAAGCATACTTGACTTCTAGGTAGTGAGCGAAATTACTCAGGTCGCCGTTCATACAGTCAAAAAGTAATTTTTCGTAGTCACCTGGTATAACCTTGGTAAGTTCTCGTGGAAGATGATAGCATAAATTGAGCTCTTTAATTTCGTTACGATGGGTAGAATCAGACTGGGATAAGCACAAACGAATGCCAGCATGAGGAGCTAATTCAATTTGTAAATAGTTAGCTGGAACATTTTCAGCTTGCTTCTTATAGATTATTTTAATATCGGTCTGTTTATTATTAAGATGCTTACCTGAGCGCAAATAGATGGGGGTGTTTGCCCATTTATCTTGCTCAATGGCTATTTTTAAAGCCATATAGGTTTCGGTTGTCGAGTCACTGGCAACGTCTTTTTCTTGACGGTAAGCTACGTGACTTTGGTCTTCACTTTGTATGTATTGCCCACGTACCACATGTTTTTTTAAAACTTCTAAGTCAGCATAGTGTTTCAATTGTTTCAATCGATCAATTTTTTTCTGCCTTAAAGCCTCATTACTCCTATTAGCAGGTAGGTCCATAGTGATCAAGGTTAATAATTGCAGGGCATGATTTTGGATCATATCGCGACTGACCCCACTAGTTTCATAATAGGCTCCACGATCTTCGACTCCAATTTCTTCATCTAAAGTGATTTGAATGTGGTCGATATTGGCTGGATCCCATAGGAATTGGCTGAGAAAGTTGTTCATCCGAATGGGTAGAATTTGATTGACAATACTCTTACCTAGATAATGATCAATTCGATAAATTTGATTTTCATCAAAGGACTGAGTTAACTGAGTCTGTAATTCTTCAGCTGTTTTTTCATCATATCCAAAAGGTTTTTCAATAATTAGTCGATTATATCCCTGGTCAGTGAGTAAGCCTTGATTTTTTAACTGACTGGTAATAACTGGGAATAACTTAGGAGATAAAGAAATATAAAAAATCTGATTTCCTTGAGTTTGATATTTTTCTGAGAGAGAAAGAGATAGCTTTTTAAGTTGGTTATACTGTCGACTTTCCTTTACATCATTAGCTTGATAATAAAAATGCGAGAGAAAATCTTCAATGTTCTCATTCGCTTGTTTAGCTTGTGAAAGACTTTCTTTAACCACTTGACGAAAGAATTCATCGTCCCATGCTCGTCTAGCGGTCCCAATTATTGCAAAATGGTCAGCTAAAAAGCCTTTATTATATAATTGATAAAGGGCAGGGTATAATTTACGGTGGGCTAAGTCACCACTAGCCCCAAAAATAGTCATAATTAAGCGATATTCTTTCATCTTTATGATGCCTCCATTTTTACATAGTTTTTATTATATCAAATTAGATCTTGGATTCAAGATTAAGAATCCGTCATATTTTATCAGATAGCTTTATGGTATACTTTTTTACGAATGACGTTATTATAAGCAAAAGAATATATAGAGGAGAAATATATGAATTTTAATGAATTAAATATAAAAGCATTTATTAAGCAAGCACTGGATAGAATATCATTTAAAAAGTTGACCCCGGTGCAAGAAGAAGTGATCCCTCTTGCCTTAAAAGGCGAGAGCCTTATTGTAAAGTCTCAAACTGGGTCAGGAAAAACACATGCTTTTCTTATTCCGTTATTGGAGCAATTAGATCCTAGCGATCAAAAAGTTCAAGCAGTTATTACAGCTCCTAGTCGTGAATTAGCCAATCAAATTTATGAATTTGCGACGGAATTAGTAGGTGATCAAAGTGAGAGTATCAGAATTTCACGTTTTATAGGTGGAACGGATAAGGAAAGACAGATAGATAAATTAGCCAACCAACAACCGCATCTAGTAATTGGAACGCCAGGGCGAATTTTTGATCTGATGCAAGCCAATGCTTTATGGGTACAAACAGCTAAGACGATGGTTGTGGACGAAGCGGATATGACTTTTGATTTGGGTTTTTTATCAATTGTCGATGAAATTGCTTCTAGAATGGCAGAAAATCTGCAAATGATGGTTTTTTCTGCTACGATTCCTCAGCAGGTAGCAGTGTTCTTAAATAAATACATGACCGGACCCAAAGAGATTACGATTAAACCGAAGCAAGTGCTAACTGACCAAGTGGAAAATTACTTAATTGATATCAAAGGGATCAAACGAGAGGAAATGGTCTATAATCTATTAACAATGGGTCAGCCCTATTTAGCAATTGTTTTTTGTAATACTAGAAATTATGCCGATGACTTAAGTGAATTTTTAAAAAGCAAGGGCTTAAAGATAGCCACCATTCATGGTGGCATGCAACCAAGAGAAAGAAATCGTTTAATGAAACAAATTCGAAATCTAGAGTTTCAATATGTGGTGGCTTCTGATCTTGCGGCCAGAGGAATTGATATTCCAGGTGTTTCGCACGTTATTAATACCGAATTGCCAAAGGACTTAGAATTCTTTGTCCATCGTGTCGGTCGAACAGCGCGAAATGACTTAACCGGCACAGCCTATACCTTTATGGGGCCTGACGATGAAGCGGCTATTGAGAGCTTAGAAGCCAAGGGTATTAAATTTACTGAAGTCAAATATAGTAAGGGTGAGTTAAAAGAAGTTGATCATCGGAGTCGACGCTCCGTTCGCAAGAATACACAAGAAAAAACACAAGATCCTAAGGTGAAACAATTAATTAATCGCGCTAAGAAGACTAAAGTCAAGCCGGGCTATAAAAATAAACTGAAGCAAGAAATAAAAGAGCATAAACGCTCAGTTGGCCGACGTAAAAATAAATTGAGAGCTAGACAAGAACGAAAAAATAAGACAAATTAAGGGACTCCTGAATTAGGAGTCCTCAGACTGTAGACAAAGTCCTCTAAATCACCAACCTATGGTGATTTAGAGGGCTT
>NZ_JBNUPN010000010.1:0-62077 GCF_050409405.1 Facklamia sp. P13069
CTTTCCCCGGCGCTCCATCTTGCCCATCAGACCCTTTCTGGCCATCTTCACCTTTTATTTTTGACCACTTATAGTCACTGTAGTTTGATGATTGAGTGGGTGTTTCTTTGTTTTCGGCAATACCGATATACTGAGTGCTCGCTTTAGGATAGTCGGACATTCCAGATGTAGGGGTATCAGCGTATTTTATCCAAGTGTATGTTGGTTGCCCATTTTTTCCAGGTGGTCCTTTTACACCATCGCGACCTTCAAGAGATTCTAACCATTCTTCCTCACTTCCTTGAAAGCCATGTTTGACAGCTATTTCATAAGCTGAATCGCCCGGAGTCAATTCGATATTAATCAAATCTTGCTTAGCTTTTTGTAATTGATCATTGAATTTTTTAGATTGTTGGTCGAGTTGTTGGAATTTGTTGTCAATTTCAGCTTTTAGATTGTTGCTGATAATTTCTTTCCATGCCTCACCATTCCACAGAAGCGCGATGAATTCACCCGGATAACGCGGATCTGGTTTAAACCAAAGGTCGTTTACTCTCGGATTTTCTGGTTCTTGATCGTCTAGATAAATCGATAGCCCATTATCTTTCACAATCTGTTTAATGTCATTAATAAATTGCGGAATAATTGAATCTTGAACATTTGAAATGATCTTAGCCGTTGATTGTCGAGTGCTCTCACCGATTCCATCCCCTATTTGCATATCCACGGCAACGTTCACTTTACGATCCCACTTAATCATGACTACTCGAGCTTCATAATCTAAGTTCTTGTCGTGTCTTACTACTCGAACGGTATCACCAATGTCTGTATTTGTTAAATACCTAGATGTCGTTTGAAAAAGAACTTTTGGTCTAGACTCATATTGCAAAGCCTCAAAAGTTCTTCTTAGTAGCTCTCCCGGGTCATCTGTTTTCGATTCAAATACCCCAAACTTAGGTATATTCTCTTTGGCGGTTTTAATACCGAACTTACTGGTCGCTTCGGGAAGTTGAACCCATTTTTGACCTAACGGTTTGTCTACTGGATCCCCTTTTGATACTGACCATTCAACATCTTCAAAAGTAATTCGTCTTCCATAACCAGCTGTCTCATTGACCGTTCCGTCAACTCCTACATCACCTGAATCGGATACTTGAATTGAATTCCCACGCCCGTACAGTGCAGTCACTATACCGATAGATTCTTCTTCTTTTAAAATACGTAATGCGTTATGTCCATAAACCACACGCTTACCTATTGATTTACCGACTTTAGTCTTGAAATCAATATACTTTTTACCTAACCTGTTTCCATTAATTTCGACAAAGAATTGAGCTTCCAGTCCTGTTTGTGCCAAAACCTCTAACATACAATCAAACACCGTTTTATAATAAAAATTGGTGGTTACTGTAGCATTGCCCATATATGCCCCAACAGACCAATCCGTCTTCTCAAATATTCGGTTAAGTAGTTGTCTTCCGTCGGTCTTGTTAGGTCGAATATCTTCGATAATCGCTTTACTAAGGTCTTCAATCCCCTTATTAATTCCGACAAGAGCGTGTAGTTGATGTTCTAAAGACTTCTTAGCAACAAAATAGAAATGAAATTTATAGCGGTCCTCTCTACTAGGCACCGCTATATACTCCACTTCTTGCATTAATTGGTCGTCTTGAGCTTTTATTTCAACGTCTAAACGATCATAAACAAATGAGTCTTTTGTCAACTCAAAAGTTTGATAGCTTGTCTTTATGAGCTTGTCGGGAATGATTTTGATTAATTCCTCTTGATTATTAAATAGATAGATCATAAGGCTTCATTCCTCCAAGTCACTTTTGTTATTGTTACACCTTTACCTGTTATGATGTCCCCCTTCTTGATATAGAAAAACTCCAAATCAGAATGAAGCGCTAAATCAGATTCGATTGATCGTCCCTCGTAAGTGATAGAAACTTCATCGCCGCTAAAGTCTATCGTTATATCTTTACCGGCATCATACGCTCCATCTAACACGATTCGTTGACCGCCATTAATAATTTCAACGTGGTTAGTTGTTTTTGTCACGTTAGCAATTATTGTTTTTGGTGTAGTCTGTTTATATACTTCTTCGGTGATAGTATTAGTGTTTTCTGAAATAGTAACCCTTCGTTTTCTAGGTTTAGGACACAGAAAGAAAATAGACCCTACTAGTGTAAGGTCTGTTTCTTCAGGAAGAGAGGCTTTAGTGTAAATAGCATTGTAGTACCAATCTTTTTCATCATCAAAAATTAAAGTGAGATCTTCTTGTCTGAGTAAATCATTCAATTTAGTGAGTGACTCTCTCAACTCTTCATTGCTATGTGCAGCTAATATAAAACCTATCTCGATGATTCTTTCTCGGTCTTGATAATAATTCACCCACACTCCGTCATACAACGGGATTGGTTGCGTATCGACTTCTCGGTCAACTAAGCCCCTACCTTCCGTATAGATTTGACGGTAACCCGGAATAATATCATCTATGTATTGGCCATTAATAGCTAGGTTATCTGAAGGGGATTCGAGTGATCCCACTTCAGATGGTCCAATAAATTGATACAACATAAAATCCCCTCCTAATAACTTAATCTTAATTCAGCTTGTTGTGTTTTAGTAATATCATTTACGTGCGTTGTCCATTCATGCCCACCCATAACTAAAGTAATACGAGTTGGGGCGGTGTTTGTAGTCAAGCCACTCGAATCGACGTCTGCGAAGCGACGATTTGAAATAGCTGTTTGTGCTACTTTGGCTACACGAGGTGCTTCCATAACGGCTGCGTTAGCTAACTTAGTAGCCATCTGTTTAACAGCTTTGAGCTTATTCTCCATACCAACGATTTGACCTTCGCCAGTAAATTCACCAATCTCTTCAGTTACCTTTGAAGGAGAATGAATTCTAAGAGCTGATCGCATCGCAGCGGCCGCTGAGTTTGCAATCGATCGGGCTAACCCTATGATCGATCCTGCCATAGAAGATAGCCCGCCATAGAAACCTGCCCCCATGTTATAACCCGCAGATCGTGCTTGACCTGCCGCCGCATTCATAGCTGATACTGCACTTGACATTGAGCTTCGGACCCTTGAAACGACATTAGACATTCCACTTGAAACCACCGATTGCATTGAACTCATCATAGAGCTAGCATTTGCTTTCATAGCGTTAAAGCCATTCTGCATAGCACTCTTCATTGAGTTCATCTTCGATTTTACATCAGAACTCATTGATTCAAAATTGCTAGTAACATCAGATTTCATTGTTCTTGAAGAGCTATTAGCATCTTGGGCAATCAATGTGTAGGCAATTTTAATTTGGGCTTTCATAAGGTTCATAGCACTAATAGAAGCGTCACGCAAAGCTTCGTAATGAGCTTTAGCATTCTCTACTTCTTGCGACCTAGCGTTTACGTCAGTAGCTGTTTGCCCTGCTGCGTCACTTGCAGGGGTAAGACCTTGCATGGCAGAAGTAGCCCCATTTGCAAAGTTTTGATAAGGTGTTACAGCGTTTTCTACTTGCTGCGAGTTAGCAACCGCCGTTTGTGCCGTTTGCGCTGTTAACGAATCAACAGTCACACCGTATTCAGCTAATGAGGCCTGTGTCCAAGAAGGTAATTGGTTATACCAATCCACCATAGACATAACCTCGCCTGTATTAGCAAAGGCCTTGTTTGCTGTTTCTGCTGTCATTAAATTAACCACAGCATCATATTCACCTAAATAAGCTTGTGCCCCAGAACTTAATTGACTATAGAAGTCTGCAAACGTTCCTACTTGAGAGGTATTTGCTTGAACCGCCGACGTTGCTTGAGAAGCAAGACCAGGTACAGTCGTAGCCATAAGGCTCATAGCATTGGTTGCACCATTCTTAAAGTCCTCAAACGGGTTAGCCGCTAAATTAAGTGCGTTAGCACTATCTATAACACCAGTTGATGCTTGCATAGCAAGGTTAGGAACTTGTAAAGCCATGTTTGACATAGCAGTAGTCGCATCATTGCCAAATTGATGAAAGTTTTGTCCAGCTAAAGCAACCTGTTGAGAACTTTGTACAACTCCATTTGCCGTTGTTAGAGCCATTCCCGGAACGGTAGTTGAAAGGCCTTGCATTGATCCTTGGATATTAGCAACCATTTGGTTATAGGGTATTACACCCTGTGTTCCTATAGGTTGAAAGGCTGTTGTCACCCCTTGGGTGGTTGTATTAGCTGCTGCAACCGTTCCACCCTTAATGTTTTGCATCGATGAAATGATATTTGTATCTAAATTGTTAAAGATTTCCTCGACATTAAATTCCATTGCTTGAAATTCGCCTGGCACAGAGTTAGCCGCTTGAGCTGCATTAGATTGCATACCCGCGGTAATCTCTTGCATAGAAGATTCAAGCGAAGCGGACATCGAATCCATTATTGAAGTTGACTCATCTGCCATCCCTTTAAATTCAGTAGTGACCGCGTTAGAGGCTTCTTTTGCTCCTCCTCCGAGCCACTTCGGCATATTATTACCCCACCAGTCGCCTATTTTCCCTCCAAGATCCATGATTCCATCGAAAATCGCTTTTCCGATTGAGGCCATAAGGTCGATAACTGCGCTATTAATAGCTGGTATAGCTGATATCAACCCTTTAATTAGCTCAAATACAATCTTAGCCCCAGCAATCATAATTTCTGGCAAGTTTGAAATAATTCCTCTTACAAGAGAGCTTATAATCTCTCCCGCTGATGAAATGATATTAGGAATGGCGGCGGCTATTGCTTGAATTAAAGCAGATACAATCTGAACTCCCCCAGCAATTACTTGAGGTAGGTTTGACATTAAAGCCTGAACGAAACTAGTAATTAATTGAACCCCAAGAGTTAGTATGTTTGGCAGTGAAGAAGTTATCCCTTGAATAAGAGATAAGATAATTTGAATACCCGTTTGAATAACGACAGGTAAAGCTATATTCAAGCCATTTTGAAAAGTGGACACCATCTGTTGTGCTGACGCTAACAGTTGAGGGCCTGCCTGAATCAACCCTTGTACTAAAGCCAAAACAAACTGCATACCTGCTACCATTAATTGAGGTACAGCAGATATTAAAGAGGTTACAAGAGAAGTAACAACGTTAATTGCTGCACTGATAATTTGAGGTAAGCCTGCTTGCACTCCTTGAACGAGCGCTACAATGATTTCTACACCTTTTTGAATAATAGTTGGTATATTGGCTGCTAAAGCGTTAGCTAAACCAGTAATAATATTTATACCAGTTGCCATTAGTTGAGGCAAAGCACTAATTATTCCGTTCGCTAGATTACTAATAATGGTTGGGCCTTGAGTTGTAGCAAGGTTTATCATTCCCATGATTTCGTCATAAAAGGCTGTTCCTAAAAGACCGACGGCTGCGGCAAAAACACCGATCGCAGCAACGGGTCCTACTATAGCAAGTCCTAACTGTGCCAATGCTGCTATGGCCCTACTCGTTCCAGCTGTAGCGGAAAGACCAATATTTGTGAAGCTCGCCATCAACGTACCTAGTTTAGGAAATAAACCGTTGAAAAAGGCAGTAAACGTTGTCCCCAACGTTCCCATAACACCTTGAACCACGCCTAAACTGCCGACAGCACCTATGCTTGAGGTTGCTAATCCAATAAACCCGGTACCAACACTAGCTATAGCACCTGCAAAGCTCATCATTCCACCGGCTACCGTCGCAGCCATTGACACAAAGCCGCCCATGATCGTTAAAACCGGACCGACAGCTGCGGCCATTCCTGCCCATTTTAGGATTTGCATCTGTTGTGCATCTGATAGCTCAGAAAAGGCATCAATAACATCAGCGACCCTTGTTACTATTTCAGCCAAAGGACCTTGAATCAAGTCATAAAGTTCGAGTTGAGCCGATTCAATGGACCCTCCGAGTGTTTCCCAAGCTCCCGGCAAACCTTCCATCAAGGTGTCTGCCATCTTTTGAGCCGCTCCGTCCGATTGAATTAGGGATTGGGTTAAGCTATCAAATTCACCCGGCGCACTATTAATCAAAGCGAGCATACCAGACATAGCGTTTTGTCCAAATAGTGTGGTTATTGCTTGTTGTTTCTGTTGGTCTGTCATGTCTGCCATTTCCGAGCGTAATTCCGGAATGATTTGATTTAACGGTTTCATTTTTCCTGAAGCGTCAAACGCAGACCAACCCCAGTCTTCCATAAGGAGTCGAGCCTTTTTAGTTGGGGCAGATAAACGCGTTAAGGCCCCTCTCAAGGTTGTACCTGCCTGAGAACCTTTGATACCTGCGTTAGACATAATACCAATCGCTGCGGCTGTTTCTTCAAGTGAAATACCTAAAGACCCTGCTACTGGTCCGGCGTATTTCATAGCCTCGCCCATATCTGAGATTTCAGCGTTCGTGGCAGCAGCAGCTTGAGCAAACACGTCAGCTACGTGCCCGGTCTGTGTCATGTCCAAGTTGAACTGGTTAAGAGCTGTAGCTGCAACCTCAGCAGCAAGTGCCATATTTCCGCCCGAGGCGGCGGCTAAGTCAATAACCCCTGGCATGGAGTCGAAAATCTCTTTTGTACCGAAACCTGCTGAACCCATCATCTCCATAGCTGAAGCAACGTCAGTCGCTCCGAAGATTGAGTCGGCTCCTAGTTTGATTGCTTGTTTCCTTAAATCTTCAAAAGAGACTCCCGTCTCTTCAGAAACGGCTTTTACAGCATTAAAGGTTGAATCAAACTCTTGCCCAGTAGTAAAAATACTTTTTCCCATTGCTGCCAACGGTGCGGTAATGCCTGCGGACATATAAGCACCCGTTTTCATCATGGTTTTACCCATTTCTCCTACTGAACCAACCGTATCATTTGCGAGTGTTTTGACTTGTTTGCTAGCTTGGGCGATTCCCGCAGTGAAACCACTATCTACTAGCGACAGGACGGCTTCAACAGAATAAGATTCTGCCATTAAGTTTCCTCCTTCCTTAAGTTTTCTAATTCTTTTTTGCGTCGTGCAATTTCTTTAAGTTCAGAGAAAACTTGGCGTTTCTTAAGAGTTTTTTCATCTTCACCGAGAAGTTCTTTAAAGGTTGAATACCTAAACTTACCGTCATCGTCAGTGACGTTAACCACTCTTTCTTGAATCCATATTTCATAAAGTCTTTGTTCATCTGACTTCTTCTTCCGTTGGTTGAAAGCCCCCAACTCAAAATTAAAATCTTCAAGAGACATCGCCCTTGCTTCGTCTAGAGTTTTACCTAGACATGATCCGGCTAGTTCGATAGCCTCTCGATAGATATTTCTTACTTCTCTTCTTGAGTCTCCTCTTTCTTGAGTTTCGCTTGAGCTTCCTTCGCTTTCTTGAAAATACGTGCCGCCCCAGGTGCTTTCTTCAAGTATTCTAAAAAATCTGAGAACAATTTCTCCTCAGACTTGTCATCTTCAGTTTGTTCGTCGATATAATCTTCAATGTCTTCTCTCGAAGGTTTGTTATGATTATCGGCTGTTGCGAATTGGATAATATAGGCGATGGTTAACGGGTTGTTATTAGACAACTCGATCATTGCTTGATGAATACCAAAGTCCATTGACATACCGTTATCCATCTCTAAACGATATTTCTCATTCAAGCGTTCCAAGAAACCTAATCCGAAAGTCATTAAGTAGGTAGTATCGTTGATCTTAATTGGTTGAGTTCTTTTTGCCATTTTGTTTTCTCTCCTTTAAATTGAACTTAAAAAAATAGAGCGGGATAGTACCCGCTCTTAAGTATTGTGTTATGCGCCTGCTGAAGGGATCTCTCCGTCTTCTGCGGTTACTTTTTCTCCAGGTTTACGGAATCCGTAAAGAGACTCAATAATTAATTTCTGTTCGTCTGTTAACTTAGCGCGACCTTTGACAGGGCGACCGTCAATAGACATTGTGGTAGAAATTTCAGCTAGGTCTTCTACGTCATTAGGGTCTGACCATTCGTTTAAGTTACCGCGAGCGTATAACATCTCGTAATCGTCTGTGTCTTCTTTGTATGAAGCCATGTTAACTTCCCAAACTTCTAATTTCTCGTCCATCAAAACAGACTCGAATAGCATATTGTTGACAGGGTCATTAGAAGCAATTGCCTCGATTTCTAACTCAACAGTAAGCCCACCGGTCGCATTCACTGCACCATCTTTGGACGGCTTAGAGTTTGAGTCTCGTTCATATTTCCATTCGTGGACCGTTTGTAATGCTAATTTAGCTGCTATATCTTTTTCAGCATCTGATAATAGACGGAATAGTAAGAATTTATCTTTCCCTCTAATTGCTGTTATTTCTGTTTTTGCCATTTTTTCTCTCCTTTAATAGTGAATAGTGAATTCTAGATCTAATACAACGTGCCAAAGAGTGGATCCTGTTGAATTGTCCGCTAGTGTCCTTTTCCTCGACGCATTAATTTTTGACATTAAAAAAAGCGTCTCTAATTGGACGTTACGAGTCATCGCTCGCATTTTGTCAGCCATTAAAGACACTTCGCTTTTTTGTAATTCTGAACCCCAAAAATGTAACCGCACGCTAATGGCCCCTAACAAAGGACCTTTAGTAGCACGAGGAGAATCGGCTATCTCCCCAAAAGTCATGAATGGGTAATCGGTACCAAGACTTGGAAGGGAGGGATAGACGCTATATCCTAACTGTTTGCCGATACTTCCTAGTTTATTTCGTACTTGATCATCAAGTGTGTTATTTGCCATTATTTAGTCAACCTTTCCAAGTCATCAATGAATTGCAATTTGGTCTGTTCGAAGCCGGGTTTAACATAAGGTTGTTCTTCCATAAAACGTGTTCCATATTCTGGATAAACTGCCCACCCAGTGGTAGGTCCTGCAAAAGCTGTTAAATCTCCATCACGCAATCCACTTCCTAGAGGTATAGAGCGCTTAGTCTCTCCTGTAGAGTAGCCTTTAACGAAGACGGCTTCTTTTGCGATGTTGTTTGTTAACCTTTTTCCGTTTTCTCTTACGATGGTTTTAGCATCATCAAGTGTGACCATTCTTGCAAATTTACCTAAGAGTTGTTCATGACCGCGCCAGTTTAGTTTTACTCTAGATTTACCCATCTTCGTTCACCGAATCCACCGCTACATAAAAAACCTTATGATCTAGTCTGTTGCGGACCCACTTGTGGGGAACCCCGTTAATCTCGACTAAATCAAAAGGTTTTCGGTAGGGCTGTAATAAACGAATGATCTTAACTTCCGATTTATAGTCTCCAAAAAGACTAAAACTTCGGTCTAAACCAAGTGTTGAGAGATGACAAGCCTTTGTTTCTCTAATCGGCTCTTGTTCGACATAATCACCTATCTCGAAGTCGTAAGTGGGTACTCCTCCTTTTAAAAAGGTTACTCTTGCGTTTGTTCTCAATAGAACGTCACCTCACCGGGTGTCACATTTAGTCGTTCGCCTACATCCGGATAATAGATGCGTAAATAGGCTTTATACTGCTCAAAGTCTTTAAGGGGAGATTCATATGTGGTTGAATGCCCTTCAATACTCGTACTCTTCATCCCCTCATTGCCTCTGCGGTTATAACGCTTAAGCGATACATCCGTAATAATAAAGTTAAAAACAGGCAGTACCAATTTAGCACCCGTTATCAGTAAAAACTCTTGGGTAGTATCATTGATGATGTCTTGGAGGACTTGATCTTGCAGGTCGTCAACAATATCTAAACGACGCTTTAAGACTTCTAAAAAGTTAGTCCCCATATTTCATCTACTCCTTTGTTTTAGTTGCTTCTTGCTTTGGTTCAGTTTCTTTCTTAGACTCTACGATCTTCTCATAACTAAATTCCTCATAGGCTTTCCAGTTAGAGTTCTTTTTCGCTTGAGCTTTGATGTCTTTTACGATTTGATCTGCTCGAGTTTGAGCCATCTCAACGACTTCGTCTTTTTTGACATCGCGTTTTAGTTTTTCATCATGATAGG
Source organism: Facklamia sp. P13069 (assembly GCF_050409405.1). Classification (NCBI taxonomy): domain Bacteria; kingdom Bacillati; phylum Bacillota; class Bacilli; order Lactobacillales; family Aerococcaceae; genus Facklamia; species Facklamia sp. P13069. Next base: position 9,921 of record NZ_JBNUPN010000010.1, read on the forward strand.
GTAAATTAAATTTGATTTTCACTGAATTCTCCTTTCTTAGGCTCCTGGCAAGTTAGGTAATACTGTAGCAGATACCACTTGACCCGCTGTCGGGAATGAAGGTAAAGCGGTAGCTACTGCCTTAGTATAGGTAGCAACTGGGTCGACTGATTCGTCGTAAACCATCGCTAATACGTTCCCAACATTCGTTAAATCTACAGCAGGGTTTTGACGTAAACGTAATTCTTCAGGTGTAGGCCCGAATACGGTATTTCCTAAAGCCCCGTTTGGTAACAATACGAATGATCCTTCTGGCAAGTAACGCTTCATCGCATACGTTCCGTCGGCTTTTTGCTCACGATACATGCGGTCCTCAGTTCCTAAAACAGGTAAACCGTGAGCCACCATGAAGTCATTAATCTCCGTTAAAGATAGACGTTTGGTTGAGTCACCAAGAATCGCTTTCTTGATGTTAACAGAGTTAGCAATTTTTCGAACAACTTGACGAGTAGTTAAGATACGCCCTGGAGTAATACCGGTTGCCAAAACTAGAGAATCAATCCATTTATCAATATCTCCTAAAATGTCAGCATTCTCTTGTGACCAATCCGCAGTTTGTAATTGATCAGAACGGAAACCATAGTTAACTTCAAATTTAGCGTGGTTCTCATTAGCCGTAACTTTCCCAGTAGCTAAAGCCTCGTACCGCATACGCTCTACGCGAACTTTAACCGAACTCACCATATTATCGATATCGTTATAAATCGTGTCGATAATAGATTTATAAGCAGGAGACGTTTCTTTTATGCTATTTAAACGTAATAGCAATTCTTCGTTCACTTGGATTTTACGCTTGATAAACGCAATCTTCTCACGAACGAGTTGACCACCATCACGAGAAGCAATTTCAGATTCAGTATCGAAAGCATGAACTGAAGCTGTTACTGGTGCTTCATTAGAGCCCTTCAAATACTCCATCTCAAGTGACTCTTGTTTCATGGATGGGAATAAAGCTTCCCCTGCTTGAGCGTCATATTCCTTGTTAGCAACATAGTCAATGACGTTCTGATTGTTAAAAATATCTAAAATGTCTGGCATTTACTTTCCTCCTAATAAAATTTAATTTCTTTCATTGCGGCAATTGCTTCAGCAGCTGGCTCTACAGGTAAACGATCTTTTAAGATATAACCTTCGACAATTACTGAACAAGGTTGATCTCCTGCTGATACGTCGACATCGTTATATAAAATACCGATAGCCGTTCCGTCGTTAGCTGGGAAGACGGTTCCTGCTGGAATAACCCCTTTACCTTCTTTATCCATTGCCTTTGTAGCAGTATGTGTAAATGCTACAACGTGAGCAGATTTTAAGAAGTTAACCTTCCCTTGATATTCAACATCTTTAATAAATGGCATTTGTTTTCCTCCTTGTTGATTTAACCCCAGTTAGATACAACTGGTTTTTGTTGTTTTTCATTGCGCTCTTTAGCGATTCTTGCACCTTCCGATAAATTGCTTGACGATGATTGTCCTCCAACCCGAGGATCCTTTTGACGAAGACGAGCTTTATCACGCTCAGCATCACGTTGTTTGATGATTTCTTCAAAGCGATTAATACGTTCGTTAGTTTCTTCGACGTCGCCTTTAACGACGATTAATTCAGCAAGCTCTGTAGGGAACTGCTTATCTGCTAAAACATTTTTAGTGTCTGATAAGAGTTCTTTATAATCGGCTTCTGCTTCTCTTGCAGCTATTTCTGCTTCACGATCTTTTAATTCCTGTTCGCGTTTTTCAGCATCCGACATTTTAGCTAAAGTCTTTTCTTTTGCTAATGCCTCTTTTACTGCTTTATCGATAGCTTCCTTTTGTTTTTTATTAGCCGTTTCACGTTCTCGCTTTAAGCGTTCTTCAACAACAGTGTTTAGCTCTTCTTGACTAAACTTCTTCTCTCCATCATCGACGTTTGTTTCATCGTTATTTACTTCCTCTTCTTGATCGTTGCTAGCATTTGGATCAGTAGGTTCAGTAGAGTCAGCAAATAGTTGTAAGTTGAGAGGTAGTCCTCTGAGATTCTTCTTCACAATCATTTCTCCTTTTTTGAGTCTTGTTTGACTATGGATTTCCATGCGTCTTTTAATGTCATAAGCACGTTTTGGACAAAATAAATAGCCCTATTTCTAGGACTTACCAACTTGCACTTTCCATAATATTGATACGTTGTTTATTGATTGTTGTGTTAACTAGTTTCACCGGGTCATTAATAATTGGTAGCGCAACATCTTGAGTTATAGCCGGGGTTAGAACTATCTTCCCAACATTATTTGTCTCAATTTCTATTTCTATACCATTAGCTATAGCTTCTAAATCATTATTAGATAACCTTATTAATACTCTCCTCATACTTCCTCCTTTTGAAAAGGTTATTTTATTTTTTATCTAAGTAAATGTAGATTCCGAGTAATATTATTAAACACACCAACGCAATAACTATCTGGAACAACAGTGGTGCAAAGACCAGCCACCAAGACCAATTGATATAACCTAGAATCTTAGCGATAACAAAAATGATTTGAATTATGCTTATTGTCGGAAAAGTGTTATTCGTCGTTTCGTTATCTTTCATTCCCTCACTCCTTTCGAAAGGTTATTTTCTTAGCTAATTCACTTGCTATGTGCCACACATCAATCACCTCTCTCGTTATTAGAATACAATTTTAACTCGAACTCGGTATTTGAGTTTCTCACCGAACGGTTTATTTTTATATATCAATTGAACAGTAATGGGGTTAATATAGTATTTCAGTTCAAATAGTCTAGCTTTTAGCCAGATACGTGCTTTTCCTAAAAGCGAGCAATCACAATCAGAACCGTCACATTCAATGTCTATTACTCGTGGTCTAGTCATTTGCTAACCTCCTATAACTCAAATTCATTCCTTGGGTTCGAATTCCCCTTTAACTTTTACTGAGACATCAATAGTTGTCTCATTCCACTCTGGGTCATAACCGATATCGAGTGATACACCGATAAGTCTTTCCTCGTCGATTGTTATCTTTTTTAATTCTTCAATTAGTTCTTTCATATTCCCTCCTATATCAAAATCAATTCGACCCATTTTATGTTGCTTTAAAAAGCCCCTTCTTTAGTCATTACCTTTTTTTGACAAACTTATAAGACGTCACTTGAATCTCACCGTCTTTATGTTTTAGAGCCTTTCCACTTAAGACGTCTTTTGCAATAAATACCAATTTACTCAATGTATTAAGTTCCTTGTATTCAGCAGTAACTTTTCTTACTTTCATAAGATCGCTCCTTTGTTTGCTTCATATTTTTTAAACAGTTCATCTAAAACAGCTTCATCAACGGCGGGCGCTACTGCACAGTGGCAATGAGGGTGAATAGGCGGAGCGTTTTGTCCGATTATCATATCTCTTACTAGAAATGGGTTGTTGTCTGCTACATTTTTACAAAGATCGCAAGCGCTTGGTTCTGGAATTAGGTTAAACTTCTCATAACCGTTCTCTTTAAAAACGATTAAAGCTCCTTCGGTTTGAACCCTCGCTTGTTCAGTTACGGCTAAGCGATGGGCTTCATAAGCACTCACTTTAAACCTTTTTCTTAGTAATGGTACGAGGTCTCTTGAGCTTTTTCCTCGCATCAAATTGTTAGACATCATCTTTGCTACATCAATTCGCAGTTGGTCTTGTTTTTGCCAAATATTTTCAGACCAAGTAGCACCCTCGTACCTTACATTTAAAACGGCTTTACCTATCCGTCGGATTGTTTCTTGATCAGGTACGCTTTCGCCTAAAATACCACTTTGCTTTATGATTTCATCAACGAATCCATTCTCGATGAACTTCTTCATCAACTTATACTGACCGTCATGCATAGCGACTAATTCTAAGTCAACGTGATAAACTAAAAGTTCAGCCCTGTTCATTCGCATTTTCAAGTTATATAACTTAAGTTCTGCGTTCGCTTCAGGGCTGAAATCTTTCTCTTTTACGTAGCGTTTTGCTTTATCAGCAAAGGCTTCTACATCCATAGCTGATACACGTTTTTTAGCTTCTTGTTTAGTAATTCCTTCTTTACTGGCGTATCTGTGTAGAAAAGCATCAATTTCTGTTTCAATATTCTTTTGCGCTCCTCTATAAAGCGTGTCTAGCTCTTTGCGAAAAGACTCTTCATCTTTGATGCGATTTATCATTTCTGCGTTAACGCGTTCTCGCCAGTAAAGGTTGTCCGGGAGATTACTCGGTTTGATCTTCGGCATCGCTATTCACCGCCAAGTCTGTCATTCTTTGTTTCTTAGCAAGGTTTTGTATTAAGCCTTCATCGTCAATCTTTTCTTTCTTGAGACGTTCCAATTCTTGAGAGACATTATCTGTGATATTAGTAATCTCTAAAATAGTTTCGTTAGACATCTCTCCTCCTAAAGCGTTGAAGGCTTCTATCGCTTCTTTAAGTGCTTTCGGTAAATTCAATGTGAATCGAATATCTAAATGATCAATGTTAAAATTTAGAATCGATCCATTTTCAACACCTAAGTAGCCTATAAGCTCATATCGGCGTTTCAGTGACTTCTCAAAATGTGCCATCGTGTCAATAATACGTTGGTCTAAACCAAACATTTTCTGTCTGACTGCTTCGCCCGTTTGAACGCCCCCAAACTTTTCATCGCTTAAATTAGGCACGCCTGTTTCAGCGTGAATATCGTCTTTCAAACGCGTCTTAAACGCTTCAGCACCGCCCGAGTCATAAGACTTCTGTAGGAACTTCGCGTCAACATCTCCCACCGGTTTATTATCTTGGTCAGTAGGAGGTTTCAAGTGCATAAGACGGGATTGCAGCATTTTTTGAAGCCAATCTATTTGTTGTTCCGGTGTAGAGTTTCGAGGCATGTGCATTAGACCTTTGATCATCAATATGGCATCTGAAATATCCTGCATATAGTTTGCTGTATCCGATTGTGCCGCGTCGTAAGCATCAATTTTACTGAGATGTGTTTCATAGGCTCCAATTCCTAACTCGTTACCAAGGTATTCAGTAATTTGGATTTGATTGACTGCGTATTCATCGATGTCCTCATCAAAAAGTTCGTTTTGCTTAAGCTCCAACAAGTAAATGTAATTATCATTACCATACACTTCAACGATTAAAGTGTTGTCATCTTCAGAAGTAAATTGCGTTTTTGGGTAGTATCTTACGGCAGCGACGGAATGTTCAGCGTGGGTGTTGTCATAAATAACAAAAGTCTGTCTCACATCAAACTTACGAATGCGGATCTTGTCTTCTTGATTTTGATAAACATAATCATAAGCTCTGCCTGTTTCTGCAATCGTCTTAATCAGTGATCGGTTAAGCTGATACGTATTGTTCTGTCGATCTACTTCATGTAGAAAGTCATTAATTGTCGCGTTTTCTTCTTCTTCTAATTCCTCGTCATAGTATTCGACAATTATTTCTTTACCAGCAATATACCCTTGAATAAACGTCGCTACTAAATCACCAAAGTTATGAACGAGGCGATTATCTGCCATTTCTTTATTTTTCACTCGGTTATACTCTAAAATCGTGTGGTTATCACCTCTTGCATAGTCTTGTAATTCGATTAATCGAGGTTGCTGTATTTCACGGTGATGGTTGATGTACTTGATTAGCAATTCATAGTTGTTATCGAGAAGGCTATTCATATCATTGACGCGGTACCTTAAACGCGACTCTTCGTGGAATCGCTTTTTAAGTCTTTTTCGCTTCCCAAAAGAATTTATAAATGGTGTTGCGTTATCTTGCATTTAATTACCTCCTTACAAGAAGCCGAAACCTCTTCTTAAAATATCGTATTCTTCTTCGACGTCGCTATCGTCTACAATAAATTGACTCACGTCTTCAGCAACCCCCGTTAATGAGTCGGGTGCATCGTCGTGTTTGTTCTTGCCTTCTTTTTGAAAGGACATTAGTTGTTCATAAAGTTCTGGCCATTTATTATGCCACCCTTCAGGAAAATAAATATGCTCCATACACCACGAAGCATGAGTCAGTATTCTAGCTATTTTATTCTTGGTTTGATGGAACCAGTTGATTACTGTGTAGTTGCTATTAAATTGTCTATTTAATATGCGTTCGACGCTTCTTGCAAAGCCACGTCCACCGTTATTTGATTCAAATTTTGCAACGTTCACTTTGTTTTCGTACAACTTCGCTGCTAACGCCGGTTCTGTAATTTCCATTGCGTCTTTTGTAAACAAGATGTCCAAGATATAAGCCTCATTATCGAAAGTAACGCCATAGATGTAAGTTGCGAGGAAGTCAGCCCCCGTATCCGCCGTATCTGTGTAGGAGCGAATCTGTTTAAATTCCGGTAGCTCGCCGGTATAGGTTTTAAATCCACGGTATAAAGCTCCTTCGATGTCTATTGGGCTTTGTTGGTAGTTTGCTGCGGCTATTTCAGGACTCATCGATTTTGTTTTTCTGTTAAATTCTCGAGCTGATAACACTTCTTCACAAAGCATCGTGCCGTCATCTTGTTTCGCTTTAAGATTAATGTGCTTGATCTTGTATTCTCTACTTAAATCCGTTAATACACGACCTGCTAAGTCTTTAGAGTGCCACCTCGTCATGATGATAAGTAACTTACCACCTTCTTCTAAACGGGATAACATTGTATCGGTGAACCAACTCCAATGCTTTTCGAGAACATTTGCGTTGTTTGCTTCTTCAGCACTCTTAATAAGGTCATCAATAATAATAAAATCGGCTCCGAATCCGGTTGCTGTTCCTGTAGGCGAAGTAGCTAAGTAGTTTACGGTTGGACTTCCTTCTAAACTCCACATGTTCATTGCCCCATCACCAAACTTTATCTTAGTACCGGGGAAAATATCGCTATAAACGATAATATCTTCTTGAGCTTTCACTTCTGAGATAGCGTTACGCACCTGTTTAGAAAAGTTTGTTGATAGAGTTTCGTTATATGACCCTGTCATAACGCGTTTAGTGTGATCCAAACCTAGTAACCATTGTGTGAATTTTGTAGATGTCAGTGATTTACCATGTCTTGGTGGAACGTTGACCACTAAAATATCATTATCGTCTGTTAAGAACTCCTGCATGTCATCACATAAGTCGATTAAATATTGCCGTGACGGTTTATAAAACTTAGGAGTTGTTAGTTGACAGTAATCAAAAAAGCTCTTGCGAGCTAGAGCTTTTCGAACCTCTTGAACATCAATCCTCACCATATTTAGCCGCCAACTTTCTCAACTCATCGACACTTAATTCGTCGTACGGGTTAGAAGTCTTAACATTCATTCCTCCGCTTACTTCAGTCTCACGTTTGTCTCGCCACTCTTTAGGTTTTCGGTTCTTCAACCAAAATATCTGTGCGGTGGTATTAGGTGGTGCATACTTTTCAACTTCTACAACCTCGCCTTTGTTTGTTACCATTTCCTCGGTGTATTTATAGCCGAGTGCGTTTTTAAGTAAGGCATTCTCTACTTGCCTATCTACTACGGCTTTACCCTTTTTTAAGGACTCAAATATTGAAGGGTATTTCTTTTTCCAGTTATTAAGTGTTTGCTCACTCACGCCTATATTGTGAGATATTTGTCTGTCCGTGAGGCCATCTCTTGCCCAACCTTCGATCTCTAATAAACCTTCTTCTGTTATCCAATACTCGTATTTAGCCACGGCCTCACTCCTTTCAGTGCATAATAAAAAGACACCAGATTGGGTGTCTTGGCTTTAATTAAACTTTTCTTTCCTCATCAAATAAAACAACTTTTATATTTCTTGTAAAAGAAATATATACATTTTTTACACCATACTTTTCTTTATAAGAATTATAATCTAGGTCATAATCCCCTTCTGATTTTTTTAACTTAAAATCAAAATTTCCATCATCAAAATCAAACCCTTGAATATAACCCGAATCAATAAATTCCCCTTCCAATGAAAAAATTAAAATATATTTATCATACTTACCTATTTCTTTCTCAATATCACTTCTTAATAAATTAATGAAAGAGTTACTAATTTTATTTTGTTTTGAATGTTTAATTTTCTTTTTTTTTAGATACTTATTCATTAGGCTAATCGCATAGTTTAATAAAAATAAAGTTATAAAAAAAGAGGAAATAAAGTAAAGTTCAAAATTCCAATGTCTTTGAGTTAAATTCATTAAAGAGTTTAAAATAAATATATTAATAGTTACAAAAATTAATGACAAACTTTTTCTTTCATCATCGTTTTTATGTTGAAAGTTTATTAATAATCCTTTGTCTCTTAAAATCCAGTAATAAACCATTCCAAAAGAACCCAATATTAAAATATTTTGAAGAGGATTATACATTATTATTCACTTTTTTCTTTTTTAGTTGGTATTTTAGGTGGCTCAGTTTGAGAGACCTCAGGTAGAATCCTTGCTCCATTGTGGGGTCGAGAGTAGTCACCTATTCTTTTTTCTATATTCTTTTTATCTTCTAATGATTTTGGCGGATAACAGTCTTTTGGACGATATATCTTTTCTTCTTTCACAAATATCTCTCCTTTATTTAATTTTATATAATTATACTAAATTCCGCCCTCGTCGCATAGGGCGGAAAAGAAAGGAAGTATTTTGGTTTTACGAGTCTGCGGAACAATCACAATCCGCAATGCAACTGGTAAGGATTTGCACCTTACATAACACATTACTGTTCAAGGGTTGCCCACGTAATATGTCTTATCCCTTTTAAGCGTCTACCTATTCCGCCACAGTTGCTGAAAGTCCTTTTTGTCTATATTTTTAGAACACAATACATAGACTTTGTTTATATACTCACATTTCGGCGACCAGTCTGTTAGTTTTCCACACGCTCTAGGCGAACTGCATCAACTGGGATTGTTTTTGAGCTATTGCTCATTATAACAATATCATTTTTTCTTGGTGGCTTTTAATGGCTTTTTCGAATTCGTGCAAAGCCTTGCCATGTAACCGATATACCCATCTAAGATCGTATCCCATAAACTCGGCAATCTTTTCCCAAGTAAAGCCAATCGTATATCGGTATCTTAAAAGTTGTCTGCAAGTCGGATCTTCTATTTTTTCGATTTGCTCACTAATCTTTATTTTTAATTTAATTAAATCATCAGATCTGTTGGCTATTCTAACAGCATAGTCTGCTAGGGTTGCGAATATATCATCTCCTTGCCCCTTGCCACTTGATTGAACTTTCATATCTGAGATTATCGGCCTTCTTACTGTTAGATTAAAAATTGATTCCCGTTCTTTTGCCAGTGTATCAATTTCTTGTTGTATCCACGCAACTTGCGATAAATAATCTTTTGCCCTCATTCGTCACCTCCGAATATTTTCTGTAGTCGTTCTTTGCTAATGATTAGATTGTATTTATCTAACAAAGAGAATGCGTTTTCTACGGAATTTTTAAACTCCCAGAATGCTTTATTTAATCTATATTTAAGCTGTTCTGGTATCGGTAGAGATAAAATGTATCTTTCTTCTTCAATTATCTCTCGGATTCTCTCTTGTTTATAATAGACTTCCATTTTATGTTTTGCTCTCGCTACTGCACGATGCCTATCATTCGCCATTTTAAAACACCTCGAATAGATCCATGCTTGGCGTTACTTCTTCAATGGCAACTACTGAATGATATTTTGCTTTTGCTTCAGTTTCTGCTTCTTGAATCGTATAAGCATCAAAATAAACATATCTTTGATTTCCGTGAACATCTTTTACTAAAATCTTAAATTGCTTCATGCTTTCCTCCTATACTGGTCAGGGTGTCTTAAGATATAAGTGTTCCCACTCGCTTCAATAACAGTAGCTTTACCCTTTTTCATCTTTTTAATCGTTACAATGGGTCGGTAGCGATCTCCTACTTTTCGTTCTTTCAATCAAACTCGTCCTTTCTGTAAATTGCTGACATGATAAGTACGGTTAAAAGCACTGGAATGATTAGGTGCATTTAGTCACCTCTTTATTTTGTTTTCTCCTTTTGATTTCTTGGTCAGTGATATATTTTGCATAATTTACCGATTTGGATAACATGTTTAATTCTCTCTCTGATAAATTCTCAGGCGATAAATCAAATAAATCAGCACATAAGTTTTTAAACTTTAATTGATTCATATTCATTTAGTCAACCTCCAACAAATCTCTAATCTTAGTCGGATCTTCGTCTTCCCATTTGACAAATGAAAATAAATCGCTGTTTATTTCGAAATCATTATAGTTTCCGTCTTCCCAATAACGATCCCTTTTAACAGGAATCCATTCAAAAGCACCCAGTGTGCCATCTTCATCTCTTGCTAAATATTTTATTGTTTTAACGTTCTCCAAAATAACTCTTTCAACATCTGATAATTTAATTTCTCTATCTTTAATAGGAGTTGACGCGTATTCTACGCATAGTTTTAAAAGGTTTTCTTTATCTGATTCGCTCATTTCATAAAAATTTTCATATCTTGTATCGAGCGCATAGGTTTCACTAGTTCTTACACTACAATAATATGCACTACCTATTTTAATGTATATACCCTTATCCACTACTCCGATTTCCCAATCTTCATTAATCTCTTTAACTTTTTTAATAAATTCTTTTGTTAACATTTAACCCACCTCTTTTATTAATTGTATGATTTCTTCTTTTGTTTCTTTTACTTCCCAATAACTATCTTCGTAAATATCGTTTATTAAAGTTATGACTCCATGACCTTTATGATTGTTAATAACACAAATATAGTTAGGGTTTATATATAAGGTTTCATCATCATGTAAACAATGCAATTTTATAAACTTCATTTATCCTACCTCCTTCACAAAAACCAACCATCTAGTTTTCCCCCTTTGGTCTCCTAAAATAGGTTTGTATTTTATATTGGCCAGAACCTCTTTTACATGTATCTGACAATCAGACCATTTAAAAATAAGTGTTCCAGTTGGCTTTAACACTCTCAGACATTCATCAAATCCTCTTGAAATATCATCCTGCCAGTTATCAACATCTAATTGTCCGTACTGCGCTTTCATCACACTGTTTGGACCTGCCCACTTTAAGTGTGGTGGGTCAAATATAACCAAATCAAATTCATTGTCTGGGTAGGGCATATTTCTAAAATCGGCTAATACATCTGGATTTACATCAACGTGTTTTCCATGTATATCGAATTTCTCTTTGCGAACATCCTGGTAAATAGTGTTCTCGTTGTTTTTGTCATACCAAAACATTTTACTTCCACAACAGACATCAAGAATCTTTATTACCCTCACCTCTTTCCTCTTTCAAAGCAACTTTTTATCTTGGCTATGGAAATTCTAAAATGGTAAATCATCTTCATTGATTTCTGACTTTCCCATGCCTATATTACTGAAATCTTGCGCCTGTGAGCCGTTTTGTTGTGTAAATGGTTGATTATATTGGTTGCTAGGAGAAAAGGTCTCCTGTGGCACGTTTTGCCGATTTGAAGGATATGTCTGTTGGCTGTTGTTGTCTATCGGTCTTTGCTCTGTCACTTCTTTAGGTTCCAACAAATGGAAGTTCCTAACATTAACTTCTGTGATATAAACTTTATTCCCTTGATCGTCATCATAATTTCTAGTTTGAATAGATCCTTCTAAACCGATTAGTGACCCTTTACGTGTAAAATTAGCCAAGTTCTCTGCAGCTTTACGCCAAATCACGCATCTTATAAAATCTGCTTCCCTTTCTCCTTCTGCATTTGTGAAGCTCCTATTTACTGCTAAAGTGAAATTGCCAACTGGTGTGCCAGATTGCGTATATCTAAGGTCTACTTCTTTAGTTAAACGACCTATTAAATTTACATGGTTGATAATAATCCCTCCTAAAAATATTCATGCGTAAATTTACCCGTCTTGTAATCATATTTAGCTATTGTTAAAGGCACTTGATATTTATTCATGGATAGTTTCGCTTTAATTTTAAAGTCTTTGGTCACTACACCTTTAACGTCAACCACTTCACTTTTTCCATTTGTGTAAGCTATCATAAAATCGGATACATACTTGATAGCTCTAACTGTTTTCCCCGTGCTAGGATGTTCAAGCTTGTCTAGTAGTACATACTCCACTTGTCGGCTGAAGTTCTTAACAACTCCAGCCTTCTTTAAAACTTTCAAGTGGTTATAATACATAGCTTCTGCTTTGCTATCGAAAGTAATTCCATCCACAACTACTTTCTTAGCTCTGTACTTGTGTTTTCTTTTAGGTTTAAATTTCAAATCTTATCCATTCCTCTCCAATTCTCATCATCGTAAGGAGCAAACCTTAGGTCTTTAAAAACGCCACCTTTCCTCACTTTCATATCTTTTGCGTATCCATACACTATTTGTGTATCCACTTCGTATTTTTCTGCGATTTCTCTTGCCGTTCCAATCATGATAATTGTTTCGCCTTTATAAATAGCGAAGGTTTGAATCCCTTTCTTTTTACGTTGAGGAACCACTTGTTCAAATTTTTTAAGAGGATCTTTAAAAACAGAATGGTGTTCTTTATCCACCTTTTGTATTGCTACCAAGAAAGGCGCTTCGAACACTCCCTTGTCATTCAAGTTTTTTTCTCTCCACCACCTTACGGCTGATGGTTTCGTATCAAATTGTTCTAACACCTCTCCCGTTTCCTCATTAATAACTGCATACATTTAAAATCCTCCCATCAAGATTTCAAAGTTTCTTTCAGTCTTTTCTTCATTTCTTCTTGCTTTTCTTTACTAACAACTTCTGATTTCACTCCTTGCTTATTCGTCATAAAGCTTGGAACTGGTTCAGTTTTTATGTGCTGATTGTAGTTTCGTTTAGCTTTTTTGTTTTCATGTTCTACTCTTAGAGCATTAACATCTTCTACCGTCTTAACATTTCGACTAAGCCAATTTTTTAATACTCCATTGATATACTTCATGTTTTTAATGTTCATTTCTATTGCTACTTTAATAGCTTCCATCACTACATCTGGACTTATCATCTCTGACCAGTCTCTTAAAGAGTCGATTACAAAAGAACTTGCTTGACCGATGTTTTCTTGATAGAAATTGACAATAGATTGAAGATCATTATTATTATTTCTTACTTCTATCTTCTTACTTCTATCTTCTAACTTCTTACTTCTTACTTCTGTAGCGTTAGCTAACGTCAACCTAACGTTAGGTTTCTTATACAGTTCTATTAAATCATCAAGTTCATCGGGCATGTCCTTGTTATGAAAACCCATCTCTCTTAACTTTTGTCGATAATAATATTTTTGCTGTCTCTCGCGATTTTTGCTTTTTATTTGAGACATTTTATCTGTACTCTGATGTTTCTCCCAATTGACAATATCTATCATTCCGTCATCATTTATTTCAATCATTGAGAACTGCTCTAATGTATTGAGAGCAGCCCTCATGATATTTATCGGATGACCTAAAATAGTTGCTAACATTTCATCAGAATATGCTAAATTTTGTCCCATATAGATCATCCCACCGTCATTTATCTTGCCAGCTAGACAAAGCATTTGTATCCATATCATGCTGATAGAATCGCCTTCTGGCATCGTTCGAATGAGTTTTACCTTTTCATCGTCAAACATATTGACCGATAACTTTATCCATTTAATATCTGCCATTTAATCACTTCCTGCTATATAAACTGGCACGCCTACTACTTGCTTTACTTTTTCTCTAAATAATTCTGCATCTGAATTTGTGTCTGATAAGTGCAATAAATGAACTTCTTCAAGTTGGCTAAGATCGTTAGCCTTTAAAAACTGAATAACGTTATTTAATTCAAAATGACTAGTAAGTAATCTTGTATATCTTTTTTTATCAATCAAACCAAGCTCAGAATTATGTTGTAATGCCTCCAAGTGATAGTTACACTCAATCATTAAATGAGTCACCTTATTAAACTTGTATCGAACATAGTAAGTATCTGTGGCAAATAGGATTCTTTTCTTTCCTGGTGTATCAATTAAAAACCCAACTGGCTCTGCTGCATCATGCTCCACATCAAAAGGTAATATTCGCCAATTTTTAACATTAAAGCTTTGTTTGCTGTGGACCTGCATAAATCGATAGCTATCTGGCTTATCCTTTAATGCTTCATAGGTCCCTTTTGTACAATAGAGATTGCTCGCACAACGTTTAATAATTTGCTTGGCATACTTCGCATGGTCATTATGTTCATGTGTAATGAGAAGTCCATCAATTTCTGAAATATCATGTTTAATATTCTTTGGTTTAACTCCTGCCTCTAGCATGATCAACTGCCCCTTATCTTCGATAAGGTAGCAGTTGCCTGCACTACTTGATCCATAACTAGTAATTTTCATAATTAAAATCCTGGCTCAAGCATATTGATTTGCTCAGTGTTTTCAGATTGAGTCTCTATTACTTCTTGAACCTCGACAACATTTTCTCGAGATTCTTCAATCTTCTTAGGTTCTTCTTGTTCGAAATCTAGAACTTCTTTATTCGCTTTTTCTTGAATTTCATTCGTTACATCTTTGATTGATGGTGTGTCATTATCATATTCATTTTCAGTAGTTCGATTGATAGCTTCTACTAGCAAGTCACTATCATCAGAAGTGTTTACAAAGGCTTTAGCAGCACGATTAATAACTGTTCTCTTTGCCATCTCTTGAGGGAATTTCTTATGTACACTTTGAGAAGTTTTCGACTGACTCCATGATGTTTCTATCTCTTTTTTTGTCATAACGGTTAAGATTTCTTCATCTTCACTTGTTCTAATAACTGCATAGGCGCCTACTATCGGATTGTCACGATTAGTTAATTCGGTTTTATGAGCTAAAAATCTTTCCCGGCCATCTTTAATTTCATAGTCAAACGTGTCTCCTTCATAAATAACATTCGCCCATATATCTTTTACTTCACTTAATCGCTTAAGAACAGCTTGAGTACCAAAGTATGACCGCTGCATTTGTAATTTATCTCCATAAACCACAAAGTAGCATTGTGTCTTGGCTGGACTTAACCCTTGTGTCACCATGTCTAAAAGAGTATTTGCAATAGACTCTTTAGTACAAACTTCTAAAGCAGGCTTTCTATTTTTATCATAAGTTTCTTGAAGCTTGAAAAAGGCACTTTTCAAAGCGTTTGAGAAGTTATAATTCTTAGGTAGTGCTAACCCCTCACTTTGCATTTCATTTACTCTGTTATTAATAGAATCTGTGATATCTTTTTGTAGAATTGCTAATTCATTTGCCATGTTTTTATTCTCCTATTCTTAATTCTTGATCTTTAGAAACATTCAAAGTGATTAATTGTGTGTCAATATCTATTAGTTCATTAATTCCTTCCGCATTGTCTACAAAAACTGGTGGATAAACATCATTGAATTTCATCAAGGTGTTTATGATATCTAGACCAGCGTTAATTCTTGCAGCGTTATTCAATCCTGTAGAATAATTTTTCCCGTTAACAGTAGGCTCACACATTTCAATTAAACCGCCGTTTATTGCATCGCCAAACAATTTGAATTTAACAACCTTAAAGTGGCTATTAATGCTATCAGTCAACATATCGACCTTAGTTTTGATAAAGTCTTCGATAAGATATTCAAGTTGTTCTAACTTGCCATATTCTTTATCTAATTTCTTTTGCTCTTCGATAAGTTCATTCATGCGTTCTTTTTGCTTATCGTATAAATCGAATTGATACAGCAAATCATTTTTGTTACTTACCATTTCATTTAGTTCTTTTAATTTACTATCAATCGCTACTAATCTTTCGTTGGCTAACTCTTGGCCACCGTTTAGTTCATCTTCTTTATCATGAATCTGTCTCATAATATTTTTGGCTTCGTCTGTTTCATCAAACTTAACTTTGTCTTTTTTTCTTTCAGATAACTGAAGATTTAATTCTGACAATTCTTTTTGTAATTGAATAATCTTTTCAGAAGAATCTGTCTCTGGTTGACTGTTCTGTAGTGAATTAATCTCTTTATTTAAGTGATCAATCTTTTCAGCGACAACTTTACCTTTCTCTTGAATCTCACTTAATTTATTAGCTTTGGTAAGGTTAAATTGCTTAACCTTTTCTTCATAATTCTTTTGAAGTTCTTGAATTTTATCTTCTGGCAACATCTGGCCACAAGTCGGACAAATTTCAGAATGTTCTTCAAAGGATGGTATCGTTTCATCTCTAACCTCATAAAACATCTGCATCAAATTCTCTTTGGATTCAGACTTGATAGCCAGATCACTTTTTAAGCTTGATATTTTAAGTTCTCTTTCAAATTGAGCTTTTTCTTCTTGTCTTTGAAGATCTTCTAAACTCGCAAGCTTTTCTTTTTTGGCTTCAATGAAACTTTTTAAGTCAACTAGGTCATCTTCTATCGCTTCACTATACTTAATGTCTAAATCACGATAAATTCCCTTTAATTCTGATAACTCTGCTTTTATCTGAATATCTGAGAAACCATTCTTAATCATCTGCTTTTCATCATTGACCTTTTGAATATCATCAACAATTTTAGCTTTCTCTTTCTCAATAGCTTTTTTATCTAGCTTACTAATATCAGGTAAACTTCTTTCGACCTCATCAATGCGACCAGGCAATGCGTTTACTTGTTGGTTGATCTGTTTTTTGTTTTGTCTTGTTAGTTTTAGATGATCCTCAATAGAAAGTTTTTGATCTAAATCTAACAAAGGACTTAATTTTGAATTTTCTTTTATAACATCTTCATCACTGATATTTCCTGCCATTTCTAGCAACATGATTCTTCTATCTTTCCAGTTCATTACTTCAGGAAAGTAATTTAAATTTGTGAGCATCTTGAAATTTTCTTCTTTAATCAATGACTCAATTTGATCTTTGTATTCCTTCTGCTTAACTTTTAAGCCATCAATATAATAAGAGGTAGTGTGCCCATCGAATAGTTGTTCAACAGACCCTCTCTTTTTCGTCCACTTTTCTGTTATGTTCCTAGCAAATTCTCTTTCTTCACCATCAATTGAAAGTTTTAATATGACTTCCGTTTCTAAGTTATGAACTTCATTACCCTCGCTATCAAGTGGTTTCCAATCAAACTTAGTATCTGATTGATCAACACTATTTTTGCCAAACAAACACCAAAGAAAGGCATCATATAGAGTTGTTTTTCCTGTTCCGTTATCTCCAAACACATCCGTATCTTTTCCCTTTGGTTTAAATGTATAATCTTTAAACCCTTTAAAGTTCCTGATTTTCATTTCTTCTAGCTGAATTAACATTTACCTCTTCCTTTCTTTTTTGTGTTATAATAATCATGAAAATATTTTTTCTGAGTCCGCATTGCCGTGTGGACTTTTTTTATGTTGTTTTTCATTAGTACCACCCCAACTCTTCAAAAAGTAATGAAACGAACGGCCATGCGATAATGGAGAAAAACAGAAAATTAAGAACGAAGTAAAGAATGTTATCTTGTCTTTTCTTCATTTCTTGCAGTTTTTCTCTTTTAAGTCTTTCACAGTTTTCTTCTAGTTTGATGTTCATTTAACTCTCCTTTTCCCTAAATTCATTTACATCCACTCCTAATGCATCTGCTAATTTAAAAGCAGTTTCTAATCGTATAGTTTTCTTTGTCTTTCCATTCACTATGTTGTGGACTAGTGAGTAGGTTAATCCTGATTTTTTTGCTATTTCATAGATACTTCTTCCATCATCAATGATTATTTTTTTTAATTTTTCTAACATATTTACCCCCATATCTTGTGTATTGTTTTTATCTAA
This sequence comes from Facklamia sp. P13069, assembly GCF_050409405.1. Taxonomy (NCBI): domain Bacteria; kingdom Bacillati; phylum Bacillota; class Bacilli; order Lactobacillales; family Aerococcaceae; genus Facklamia; species Facklamia sp. P13069. The sequence goes on from NZ_JBNUPN010000010.1 coordinate 27,625, forward strand.
GCACTACATCTTGTTGATCGTGTATCTTGCTTGTGATATATTTAAATTGTGTTGCCCCACCATTCAGACTGGAGTGAATGATTTATTGAAGAACTCGACAGAACTTGCTAAAACATTCGCTAAATCTAACTTGGGAACAGAAGCTCTTTCTCATATAACGCCAGATGTAATCAACGCTACCAAGTCGTTTGCTAATGGTATAAGTAGTATTTCTGATTTAGGTAATACAAAAAAAATAGAAAGCGAGGTGAGAAAATGGATTTGAAAATTAATGGTGATGGACAAATGCCTCAATTTCAGGTTATCGAAATGCGTCCAGGCTATATCAAAACTAGAATTAAATATTCTAATGGTTTGATATTAATCACAGAACAATCTCCCGAAGGAACAAATGTTTTTTCAAGTCATAATTTTATAAAAGAAATTGATGGTACTTTAACGCCCGACTTGTCTAGTCCTAACAAAAATTTTGTTGATATTAAAGAATCTTAATTTTTTTGTCCTTTATTTTAATTCCGTTTTTATTCACTACAATGTTGCTGAATTGGTTTCCCACTCGCCCTACCACTACACCGACTATCAATCCTGTAGTGACTAGGGCGACGTTTTTAATTATGTTTTTCATTTGCGTTCCTCCTTACTTAAATTTTTCTGCATCCATTTTTCTAAGGAATTCAATAAATCTAGAGATAATTACTATCGTCGTCTTTTGCGTCGGTTTAATCACCCCGTCTGAAAATTCTGGATCTTCATACATTTCTGAAACGTATCTAGCAGCTTGTTGTTTTCCAAGTCCTAGAATGACTTCAGGTAGTTTTTGTGTGGTTGTGGCAAACATTACATCATTTGGTATTGGTGTCAGTTCCATGATTATCCTCCCTCCTTTTAGACCTCACTTTGTCGCAGATTGAACAGTAAAACGTCTTTGTCTTTTCTGTTTGATTCGTGATTACCATTTCTTTATGACATGCTGGGCACTTCATTAATTGACACCCTCTACTTCCATAATTTAAAATGCCAGGTGTCGGGTTCAGCTCGCTACCACTAAACGATTGATAAGATAAACTGTCTAAGTAGATCATCAAATCTTCAAAACTTTCTCTTTTAACAGCTGTGTATCGAACAACATTCATCACATTTTTAATACGAGAATGAATTCTTCGTATGAATAAACCTTTCCACCCTTTGAATAAGTTGTCGCTATAATTTAGTCTTGTCTTTGCTAAGTGTTCTTTAGCAAATTGGTTCGCTAACGTGTGAACTTTTGATTGAATTTGTTTTTGTTCTTCATAATTAATCGTGATTTCTTTAGTGACGCGTTCAACTAAATTGGTCATTCGTTTTTCAGAATCTTCAACGTCTTTCTTCATTTGTTTCATTTCACGAACTAGTTTTAGTTGTGTTTGAATTGTATGCTCTAATTGTTCTAAACCTTGTGGATCTAACGTTGCTAAATCAGTCATTTATAATCTCTCCTTCTAAAATAATTTTTTGAGACAATAGGTCATTTATATCTCGAGTAAAACGATTTAAATTATTCAACAATTGGTTTAATTCTTGTTGAACGAGTGGGTCACTCTGCGCCAGCGAACTCAAATCGCTGTAAACAAGAGCACTTGCTTTGCTTAAAAAGCTATTGCTTTCTTTCAGTAACTTGTGCAAGTCGTTATACTCACTAATCTTCTTTTGCGTTTGATTCAATTGACCTTGTGAAGCTTGAATCGCTTCGTTGAGTTCGTCATACTTAATTGATTTTTTATTGACTTCCTCTTGTTCTCTCAACAACTTCTGATGTTCTTCTATCAGTCGTTGGTTAGTTATTTGCAACTGACTAACCTTTGATTTGATTTCATGGTAGTCGTTGGGGAAAACTTCCTTTTCAACCACCTTAGTTACCGTTTGTGGTTCTTGATTTGAAAGTTCGTTGATGATCTCATCTTTTTGTTTGAGTTGTTTTTTTAGAGACTGCAATTCTCGGACAGTTGGTTGTTCTCCTTGCTCCACTCTTTCAATTTGTTCTTGCTTTTGTTCTTCTGGAAGTGTGGCGATTAGATACATGTTTTCTAAACCTAAATTGGGAGTTGACTTCCAATTTGGGAAATTTTCATAAACAGCAATATATTTATTAACCTGTTTACTTGATATTGAAAGTTTAGTTTCACACCAGTTCATGAAGTTGCCGTGAGTTAAGTCATTCTCTTTAATGTGCTTTAATCTTTTACCAATTTCCCAAAAAGATTTTTTCCCTAATTCAAAGAATGAAAAAATTTCTTCTTCTACAACTTTTAAATCATTTGATAATGATAGTTCGTTCATTTACATGCTCCTTTCGTGATATACTCTCCTTAGAAAGGAGGTGAGATTGTGACTGAAAATTACGATTATAACGGCAATGAAATGGAAACGCCTAAATTTGACTATGAGGTTGAGTTCGGTGCAGATAAAATGCAGAGTTTCTAACTCACAAAGATATATTCCCTATCGATTTCATTGATTTAAATAACGAACATCGAATCATTATATTTACTAACAAAATTTATGTTTGGATCGAAAGAGTTGATGAGCCTAAAACTCGTAACATTGTTCGTTCAACCGTTAAAATAAAACTCGATCATCAAGAAGGTGATACCTTGTTTTATAAACTCATATCTTAGTTTTAAACGGAACGACCAATAATCCGTTACCATTATGTGTAACTATTTCATCTTTTGTTAAATAAAGTTTCGTTGTATACTTTTTTTTACGCACTAATTTCAGCGCCACTCCAATAGCAATTGAAATTAGCGCTATTTTTATTTTTGTATTCTTCATCTAAATCCTCCTTTCTAGGATGGTTGCGAAGCTTTTCTCTTAATCTCAATAGTACGAATTAAATCGTATTCTTTACCTAAAAAAATATCATCACTTTTAATCTGATATATTATCGACAACTTATTAAGTAAATCTATCGGGATTTTAGAACTATCTTTCTCATACTTCAACAGTGTTTGTTGATGTATTCCAACCATTTCTGCCACTTGTTTTGAAGTTAAGCCAGCGTTCGTTCTTGAAGCTTTTAAAGAAATCAACATGTTACCCCTCCTTTCGTTAAGTTTATATTATACGAATATATTCGTATTGTCAACTATAAAATGCTTATTCTTTTCATTTTTTTTCGAATTCAGTATTTACTAGTACGAATTGATTCGATATAATATAGAAGAAAAGAGGTGAGTAAAATGGCAAGAAGCGAATTAACTCCTCAAGAATTAGAATTGAGAAAGATTATTTCAAGTAAATTAAGCGCGTTGCTCGAACAAAAGAACATTACTCAAGCAGACTTATCAGAATTAATTAAAATTCCAAAGAGCACTTTGAACGGATATTTTAAAGGCACTTCAACACCTAACCCCGGAAACGTTCAAAAGTTAGCAGATTTTTTTGAAGTAAAAAAGTCGGACATTGATCCACGATTCAACAAGAACATTTCAAACATCATCCAAATTAAACAAACAAAATCTATACCAGTATTAGGTTCTATTGCCTGTGGTGACCCTATTCTGGCAGAAGAAAACATATCGGACACATTAGCCTTCCCTACTGAATTATTACCTAGTGGTAATCTGTTCTTTCTAGTGGCACAAGGAGATTCAATGGAACCGATTATTAAAGAGGGATCTTACGTAATGATTAGAAAACAAGAAAATGTTGAAAATGGTGAGATTGCTGCAGTTCTATTCGCTGATAGTAATGAGGCTACACTTAAGAGAGTAAAATATATTGGTGAGAATGTAATGTTAGAAGCTGAAAATGATGCTTATGACCCTATCATTGTTAATCAAGATGATCAACCGAGAATCATTGGTAAAGCTGTCAAAGTTTTAAATAGTTTATAAAAAAACACCACTCGCAAGCTGATGACTTGTTGAGTGGCTACCCTGAGGGTCATATATCTTAAGAAAATTATATCAATTTTAGGAGGAGATCAAAATGAAAAAAATACTATTAACAATAACTTGTAGCTTTTTACTAAGCGGCGCTCCAGTCTATGCAGAGGAAAATCCTGATCAAGAGAGAATTGATGAATTATTAACAGAACTTCAAGAAATCAATATGGAAGCTAATAAACTGCAAGAAGAAATGATGAAGAAACTAGAACCTTTAAATGAAAGAGTCAGTGAAATCAACGAAGAACTAAAAGACCTTGGTTATAACAAACAGCTCTATGAAACACCAAATGCTTTATACAATATAAGAGAAATGTATGTAGTTGATAATGCAATGTTTCCTGATAAAAAGGTACTAGTAATTGATATGGAGTTTACTAATAAAACTAAAAATCCTGTTAGCCCTTGGATGGCATTTGTCGGAGACTTTACAGCTCAGCAGCAATCAGGAGCTACGGTGGAAGTCCTTTTAGGTGCCAACGGTCAATTAGCAAATGCCAAGGACCAAGAAAGTGTAGCGATTGGAGATAAAGATGTCCTTCCTAATAAAACAGTTAAAGCTTCGATTGGATATGTCTTGTTCGAGCCTTCCGCCCAAGTTCAGTTCATTTTGAACTCTTCTAAATTGACAGGCAATCCGCAAGGATTTACCTACGATCCAAAATAATTTTAATTATTTATTGGTGTCTAGTTTTGTCTACCAACACTATATATGCTCTATAGCATGGTATATACCCCTCATATATATGCTATTACTATATATCATACTGTATAGTAAAAAATATAGACACTATAGACAGGATACCCCGAAACCCTATCGCAATAAGGACAAGAGGTGTCTATGAAGTGTCTATTTCGCGTCTAGGTGTCTAGTTTAAAATTTATGAGGTGTCTAGTTTTTTTAGAAGGTGTCTAGATAAAATTGAGCATTATTTTAACGATATTTACTGTAATTTAATTATAAAAATACACCGTTCCCCTCCCCAGGTTCACGGTGCACGTTTGATAAATACGAAAAGCCCTTTTTAAGGGTGTCTTTTCTGTACCCTATTATACCAAATGAAAGGAGAATTGACCATGTGGGTTGAAGATTTACCCAACGGAAAGTATAAATTTTGTGAGCGATACCTTGATGAAAAAACTGGAAAAAATAAAAAAGTCTCTGTTACTTTAACCAGTAAATCTGCTCAAGCAAAGAAACAAGCTACGAAATTATTAAATGATAAAATAGCTAGAAATCAAATACCAACCCCAGAAAAAATTAGGTTTGGTAAATTAATTAAAGAATACATTGATTTTAAAAAGAAACATTGGGCGCACTCAACTTATATAAAAAATTATGGTTTTTATAAACGTCATATAAAAAATTATCCAGAATATAATTATATGGTTGATAAAATGTCTGTTAAGGACATTCAAACGATAATAGATCGTGTTCAATACGATAAAAATTTGTCTGCTCTGACGGCGATAAGTATTAAAGCAATGATTGGATCTGCTTTAAAATATGCTAGAAATCAATATGAAATTCCGTTGATCAATGGCTTTAGCGATATCTTTATAAAAGAAGATACTTCCAAACGCACTCCTTTTATAGATAGCAAAGATATTCCTGATTTGATTAAACGATTAAGAGAAAACATAAGTGATCTCTATGCAGATGTTGTTGAGGTTCAAATTTTAACAGGTATGCGAATAGGCGAATTAAGAGCGTTGACAGAAGATGATTATAAAGATGGAAAAATTCACATAAACAAGTCGATTGAAAGAATGACTAACAAAGTTGTAAAAACTAAAAATAACAGTTCCAATCGAGTAATAGATAGCACAGACAGAATAGATGAAATATTTAAAAAAAGAATTCAGTACAATCATATCAATTTTGGTGATGAAGCAACTTATATTTTTGCAAGCAAACATAATGGACCTATAACCTATACTTACTTGCAGCATCTTTTAAAAACAATAGATCCTAAACTATCTTCTCATGTTTTTAGACACACACATATCTCTTTGCTTGCTGAACAAGGTTTTCCGATCAAATATATAATGGAAAGAGTGGGGCACTCAAACCCTAAAACGACTTTAAAAGTATATACACACGTTTCTGAAAAAATGACAAAAGAGGCTAAAAACAAGCTTAACAAACTTTTCTAATTGCCCCTTTTTTGCCCCTTTTGATTATTTATATCCATTTAACTTTAATCAAACATTGGTATTAAGCCAATTGTTTATTATCCATCACTTCCAGTCGATAGCCATCAGGGTCAGATACAAAGAAGTAAGAAGCTTTTTGACCTGGAAGTCCTTTGAGCTCTGTTGTTTCGTAACCAGCTTCCTTACATTTTTGATGTTGCGCTTGAAGATTATCCACTCCAATAGCCATGTGAGAGAATCCATCTCCGATAGTATAGCCTTCCGAGTCATAGTTATAGGTTAACTCTAATTCAAAATCTGATCCAGGAACTTGTAAATAAAGCAAATCGAACTGATGTTCTGGAAAGCGACGATCACGCATCACTTTAAAATCAAAAACTTCCGTATAGAAAGTCAAGCTCGCTTTTCTATCTTTAATTCGATAGCAAGTATGTAACAATTTTTGTGTCATTATAATTCCTCCTGTATTTTTTACATATCTAGGCTTTGGAAAGCCATTGGTACAAGTTCACTGACTGTTGTTTGATAGATGGATTGGTCCTTACGTGTTAAATAGACAGGAGTGTCAGGCTCTGCCATTTCTACCAATACTTGACGGCAAATTGAGCAAGGCATTAAAAAGTCTTCCGTATCCCCTGCTACTGCAATTGCCTCAATAAAACCTGGACGGTATCCTTCGGATACAGCCGTAAAGATTGCTGAGCGCTCTGCACAATTAGTAGCACCAAAGGACACATTTTCAATATTAACACCTGTATAAACTTTACCGTCCTTAGTTAACAATGCTGCTCCAACGGGAAAATTTGAGTATGGGCAATAGGCTCTTTTTACTGCTTCACGAGCTTGTTCCATCAAAGAATTAATTGTTGTTTGATCCACTTTGATCCTTCTTCCTGTGTGTGATAATTAGTGATTTTATTCATCAATTTGAAGATTAATAATTTGATCTTGTTGTATACTTGCAATTAATTGGCGGATATTATCCGAAAAGCTCACCCATGAATAATAAGAAAAGCCAGTCATCATATAATATGCCGCACTATCAGCTGAACCGAGGTCTTCTTCAATTTCTGCTACTGTGATAGAACCATTGTTTTCATAATCTGTTAGCAGAGACTGGAAATCTTTACCTTCTTTAAAACAATTTTCATCGAAATAATGGAAATTAGCTTGCAACAATTGTTCTTCACTATAAATAAAGTTAAGATAGACTAAATTATTTTTAGAAAGAAAGTAATATTCGTCCGACTCTAAGTTATCTTGCTTTTTGCTCTTACTTGCTTGTCCTAATTGTTCGATAATAGATTCTCGAGAAAAATTATCAGCCGTAATCTCTGTCTGGATTCTGGATTGATAAAGCTTAATTTGATCTTCAAGACTTATAATATTATCTTGATAGTCATCAAATGCAACTATTTCAGACTCAGCTAAGGAAGCGGGTATCATGCCCTTTAATTTCTCTTCTAGAGGACGCTTATCGTCTTCTAAATCCTCTGACTTTTCATCTGTTGGATCAGGAATTTCTTTCTTTTCTGCTAATTCAAGGGTTAGTTGAGAATTGATGCCCTCAATCTTTTGGCTTTTTAAAAATTCATTGATCAGATAGTCTGATAAAACCGCTTGCTCTCTAAAATAAGCTAAACGATAGTCATCTTGCTTGTCTTTAGACGATACTTCTACTAACAGGCCGTCATCTTCCATAATATTCCCTTGCAGACTGGCCATTATTTGAAAATCTTTGGCAACAGCACGAGCTATTTCAATGGATTGATTTTGTTCTTCAATAAATTCGAGGGCCCCATAATATTGACTGGCTAGATAGACTAACTGATCGACTTGATAGATAGCAATTAATTCCATACCATATGGGGCATCTTCTCTTAAAAGGAAGGACTCCATACGGTAATTTTCTTCTAAATCGAGGGTCGTTCTTTTAGGTTCTAGATCATATTTCTTAGCCAATTGTTCTACTTTATACTCCACATCAAACTCTGTTAAGGAATCTTTTAAGGTTCGTAACTGTTGATCTTCTTGATCACTAACTTCAGTTGTTAAGTCATTTACTATCTCAATAGACATGTCATAAAAATCAGACTCCGTTTGGGCGTGGCTAGTCGGCAGTCTTAAAAAGAGGCTGAAAATAATGAAGGTAATACTTATAACTATTCTCTTGAAGACTTGTTTACTTTTTTTCATTAATTGTATCCAAATCATAGATTAATCGATCCTCAGAATATAAAACAGGAATACCCACATTGCCATTTTTTTTAACTTCATCGAATTCATTACGACTATCTCTTAATTTAAGAAACTCTTTTAAATTCTTCATTGAATCAGTTATATTGACTGCTTTGTAGCTCACTTCCATTTGATCTAAGCGGCTAATAAAAGCCTCCGTATTCGGACATTTATCAGAAAAATAAACTATGTTCATAACTTTTCCTCCTATATCATACTAATATTATTATACAATAGATTCCTCAAAAGACCTACTCAAGCATCATGCTAACTTTCATTGAAAATTTTACCAAGAAGGGCTAAACTGAAAAAGTATTGAACTATGGAGGGCAATTTATGAAAAAAACAATTGATTGGATTTGGCGCTTTGTCAAAGGCATGTTCATTGGATCAGGCTTTATTTTACCCGGAGTCTCTGGTGGTGCTTTAGCGGCAATTTTTGGTTTATATGAACGAATTATCCGTTTTCTAGCTAATATCACTAAAGACTTCGTTGAAAACATCATTTTCTTCATACCTGTCGGTTTAGGTGCCCTGTTTGGCATAGTCATCCTATCCTTCGGGGTTAGCCATGTTCTCGAAAATTATGAAACTTATGTCATGTGGTTTTTTGTAGGATGCATAGTGGGTATGATTCCTTCACTGTGGAAAGAAGCTAGTCAAGAAGGACGCAATCAGTCAGATTTGATTGTAATGGTTCTTTCTTTTATTGCGGCCTTATGTTTGCTTATATTTGGACAATCATGGTTTGGCGGACAGCTTTCAGCAAACTTCTTTACTTGGATGATCGCAGGAGCTTTGATTGCATTAGGAGTTCTGATTCCGGGATTGAGCCCTTCAAATTTTATTCTTTACATGGGCATGTACAAGCTAATGTCTGATGGGTTCAAAAGTTTAGACCTGACTGTAATTATTCCAATTGGAGTTGGTGGTCTATTAACAATACTGCTCTTGTCTAAACTAATTGAGAGAATTTTTGACCGCTACTATGCAAAGTTCTTCCACTTTATTTTCGGTGTTGTTCTGGCATCTACCTTTATGATCATTCCAACCGAATACACAAGTTTTCAACTTAGTGGCTATGCAATTTGCGGCCTCATGCTCTTATTAGGAAGTGCTTTAGGTTGGTGGATGGCACGCTTAGAAGAGAAGTATAAAAAAATTAATTAATTATAAATATTCACACTCCACCCTATTCATCAGCTTTAATCGATGGATGGGAACCTTTTTCGTCCCATTCAGTAGTAGATTAAATTGCAGGTCATTGCCCTTTCACTTATAATGAAGAAGACAAAAGGATATTTGAATTTTGTTATAAAACGATTCTTTTCAATAAATCGCTATAAAGGAGAAACTTATGACTTTACTAGAGCGTTATACTCAAGACCTCTTTCAAAAAAAAGTTTATGATTGTGATAATAAAGAACTATATACCGTATTAATGGAAGTGGTAAAAGATGAATCTCGCCGATTACCCTACCGAGATCAAGACCAAAAGCGAAAACTCTATTACTTTTCTGCAGAATTCTTAATTGGAAAAGTATTGAGTAACAATTTAATTAATTTAGGTATTTACAATCAAATTAATAACGAATTAATCGCTAACGGAAAGAACTTAATGGACATAGAACATGCTGAAAGAGAACCTTCCTTAGGAAACGGCGGCCTCGGTAGACTCGCTGCTTGTTTCGTCGATTCTATTACCAAGATGGGGATTAATGGTGATGGAATTGGCTTGAATTATCATTTTGGTTTATTCAAACAAGAGTTTTTTAATAATCAACAACACACCGTGCCAGATGCATGGTTAACTGGTCAAGACTGGATTAAAAAATCTCACCTGACTTTCGAAGTCCCCTATGCTTCTTTCACTCTAAAATCAACTCTGTATGACTTAGATGTTTTAGGTTATAAACAAACTCATCGTAATCGCTTGCGTCTATTTGATTTAGACACTGTCAATGAGTCTATTGTTTCTGAAGACTCAATTGATTTTGATAAGACAAATATTAAAGAAAACCTTACACTCTTCCTCTATCCTGATGATTCAGACCATGAAGGAAGATTGCTACGGATTTATCAACAATATTTTATGGTTTCAAATGGAGCGCAACTTGTTCTACATGAAGCTAAAGAAAAAGGTAGCAATTTACATGATTTAGCTGATTATGCCGTTATTCAAATCAATGATACCCATCCAAGCTTTATAATTCCTGAATTAGTGCGCCTTTTAATGAAGGAAGGCATTGACTTTGAAGAAGCCTATCAAATTGTGACTAAGATTACTGCTTTTACAAATCATACTATTTTAGCCGAAGCCTTAGAAACTTGGCCTTTCAATGATATTCAATTAATCATGCCAGAAATCGCCAATATTATTCAACGGCTCGACCAAGTGATTAGAAAACACTATCCCGATCAGGCTGAAGTTTGGATTATTGATAATTCAAATTATGTCCACATGGCTCATTTAGCCATTCACTTTGGTTTTTCTGTCAACGGTGTCGCAGAATTACATACTGAAATCTTAAAAACAACGGCTTTAAAACCTTTTTATGAGATCTATCCTGACAAGTTCCACAATATGACCAATGGCATCACCTTCCGCCGTTGGGTAATGGACGCTAACAAGGAACTTTCAGAATATCTAGACCTTAAAATCGGAACGCTTTGGCATAGAAATGCTGATCTTTCACAATTTATAGATTTTAAAGACGATGAGCGCACATTAAGTAAACTAAGAGCCATCAAACACAATAACAAGATGCGGTTGAAGAAAAGATTGCAAGACCGAATGAAGATTACAATTAATGAACACTCAATTATTGATATTCAAATCAAACGATTCCACGAATATAAACGACAACAGATGAATGCTTTATGGGTAATTCATAAATATTTAGATATTAAAAAGGGGAATATTCCTGAAACACCTATTACCGTTATTTTTGGAGGAAAAGCTGCACCCGCCTATACAATTGCACAAGATATTATTCATCTTATCTTAACTTTGTCACAATTGATTAGTTTAGATAAGGTGGTGGCTCCACACTTACAAGTAATAATGGTTGAAAATTATAATGTTACCAATGCTTCCTATCTTATTCCGGCAGCCGACATTTCTGAACAAATTTCCTTGGCTTCAAAAGAAGCTTCGGGTACAGGAAATATGAAATTTATGGCAAACGGTGCCCTAACGATTGGTACATTAGATGGTGCTAATGTTGAAATTTTTGAAAAAGTTGGCCAAGATAATATCTATATTTTTGGAAAAGAAAGTCAGGAAATTATTCAACTCTATAAAAGTAATGGTTATTCATCCAATGAATATTATCAAAGAGAAACGATCAAACCTCTAGTAGACTTCATTGTTTCCCATGGTATGTTGTATTTTGGTAACGAAGAGCGTTTAAACCGTCTGCATCAGGAGTTAATTCATAAGGATTATTTTATGACTTTGATTGATTTAGAAGACTATATTGCAACTAAGGAACAGATGCTAAGAGACTATGAGGATATTGACACTTGGTATCAAAAATCAGTTGTTAATATTGCAAATTCTGGCTTCTTCTCAAGTGATCGGACCATTGGAGACTATAATGATGCCATTTGGCATTTGCCGGTCTCTTATGGTGATGAATAAATGAAAAGAGAGGGTGTTTTATCTATTATTAAACGGTAGCTCTCCTATCTAATTAATTGAATAAGACTATTTAAATAAATCTTTCTTAGCGCTGATCTTTTGATAATTCAATTAGGTAAAGACACTCGATAATATCATTCTACTCAATGTAACACCTACTAAATCAGAAATAACTTTAGAGAATGGATATTTTTTACAATTAGTTTCAAAATATGCTATGAAGAAAGAATAGGAGAAAAGCTATTGCCTTTATTTAAATCTTTTTCTTATAAAATTTTTATTCATAACTTAGTTCTATTTGCATAATTATTAAAAAATGTTTTCGTGATTTATGGAATGTAAGGAGACATATCATGAGAATTGAAATGGATACAATCCAGTCTTTAGTAAGAGATAATAAGTGGTTTATTTCACTCTTTATCGTCCTAATGATGCTAAGACTTTTTATCTTCAGTGTTTATAAAGTTGAAGGAGCTTCTATGATGAATACCTTTGAACAAAACGATATCGTTATAGGAAGTCAAATTACTAAGATTGACCGTTTTGATATAGTAGTATTTAACGTTCCGGAAAAAAAGAAAAAATATATTAAGAGAGTTATTGGCCTTCCGGGAGATACCATTGAATATATTGATAATATACTTTATATCAATGGTGAAAAAATTGATGAGCCCTATTTAACAGACCAAGTAACACAGGATCTTAAAGTTGATTCGATCCCAGAAGGTTACTTATATTGCTTAGGCGATAATCGTAAAAGTTCGGTAGATTCAAGAAAAATCGGTTTAATACCTGAAAAAAATCTACTTTCAAAAATTAAAATAATCCTCTTTCCTTTTGACAAACTAACTACCTTCTAACCGAAATATAATAATCATAATAAAGAGGAGTTTAAACGATCGTTTAAACTCCTCTTTAAAAATATTTATTTTTGATCATACAAGGCACTGCCCACTCGAATGTAAGTCGCTCCTTCTTCTAAGGCGATGCGATAGTCCCGTGACATCCCCATACTTAGCTCTCCACAAGGAGCCCATGGATAATTCTTGCCAAGTATTAATACTTGTAATTCTTTTAATTCGGCAAAATAATGATGAAGTTCCGTTTCGCTGGCATCAATCGGCGCCATCGTCATTAAACCAACTATTTCAATTTTGTTATAGTCTTTAATGGCTTCTACCGCCTCTATGACACGATCCGGATCAAATCCGCCTTTCGTCTCTTCACCTGAAACATTGACTTGTAGAAAGCATTTTACTGTCCGATCTGCTCTTTTTTGAATTTCTTTGGCTAATGATAATCGATCCAGTGAATGTAAATAATCGATCTGATTAATAATCAATTTCACTTGACGAGATTGGAGGTGACCAACAAAGTGCCAAGTAATTTCTGATGCAATATCATTCAAAGCTTCTAGTTTTGCTAAGAATTTATCCGAGCGATTTTCGCCCATATCTCGAACGCCTAAATTATATAACTCTCTCGTCGTTTCAGCATCCACAAATTTAGTAATCGCCACCATATGAGTCGGATAGGTCGAAATGTCTTCGAGTACACTTGCTAAATTGGTTGCTAATAATTTTTTATCCACGTGATTCCTCCTAAGAAAATAGATAATAGTTTTCAAAAAGCCATGTAGCTAAATTGAGTATTAAAGGAATGGTAACAAGTGAACACATTGTTGTCAGTAAAACAATTTTTGCTCCACTTAAATAATCACCACCTACAATTTGACTTAAAAGAGCTGTCATCATAGCAGAAGGTCCAGCTAGTATCATTACTAAAATAAAAAAACTTTCAAAGGTTAAACCAGGGATGAACAATAGCATAATCAAATTAATTAAAGGCCAAATAATAAGCTTTATGCTAGCTATTTTCCACAATTTCCAATCAAGATAGTCAGATAAAGTAGCAATGTCTTCAAAATAAGCACCTAGAATAATCATAGCAATCGGGGAATAAACCTGATTTAATTGATGAATCCCTTCGGATACAACCGATGGAACAGAGATCTTAAAAACTTGAATGACTACTCCTATCAGAAAAGCAAACAGAATTGGACGAGCAGAGAATGTTATTTTTGGTTCTTTTTCTTTGGCTCTAATCATTTTTAAACCAAGTGTCCAAGAAAAGAAATTTGTAACTAGAAATAAGCCTGTGGTAATCATGACATAGGAAGGTTCGAAAACTGCTAAGGTCAGAGGAATACCAATAAAACCAACATTACCAAAGACTGTTGCAAACTTGGATACCCCATCCTCATTTTTCCCAAAATACCAATGCCCTACGTAGATCCTCATTAACAGAAAAATAATATAAATAATCATTGCTAAGAAAAACTGAGTCATAAGGTCTTGCTGAATCGGCTTAAAAAAAGCTTCGATAATTATCAAAGGGGTCAAATATTTAACAATTACCGTATTCAATTGACTAATGGTCGTTTGCGTCAGAAGTTCTTTTTTAACTAAACTAAACCCAATCACCGCTATGGAAATCAGTATAATTAATTGCTTAAAAATGATGAGTGCTAAATCCATATCTCCCTCAATCTTTCATAACATTTTACTAGATATTATTATAACTCAACTTATCCCCTGAAGGAAGTTACCACCAATCAAGTAGGAGGCTAGTCAACTAATGGCTAGCCTCCTACTCGATTTATATCTAACTTATTATTCTTCGTCCATAACATCATGTAAAGCATCTGCCACAAATTGAACATTCGTTCCAATAATTACGTGGGCTGCATTTTCTCCCATGATCTTAACACCCGCAGCGCCAGAAGATTTTATTTTTTCTTGGTCAATTACTGAGGTGTCTTTAACATTCAAGCGAAGTCGTGTCGCGCAATTGGTAAAGTTTTCAATATTGTCTTTACCACCTAAAGCTTCAAGAATGCGGCGAGCTTGTTGGTATTCTTTTTCGGCTTTTGAATCCTTTAATTCTTTAGAATCCTTTTCAGGTAATGAACCTTTTCGCCCACTTCCAGCATCAAAGTCTAAAGACAAAGGACCTTTTCTTCCTGGTGAAGCAATATCCAATTTTTCAATTAAGAAAGAGAAGACCAAATAATATAGACCGGCGAAAACTAAGCCTTGTAATATTAACATAAAGGGCTTGTTCGCTATTGGAATTTGTGAAGATAAAATAAAGTCGATTGCTCCGGCAGAAAAGCCAAAACCAGCTGTCCATTGCATAAAGGCAGCAAATCCTAAAGATAGCATTGATAAAATAGCATGAGCAAAATAAAGAACTGGGGCTATAAACATAAACGAAAATTCAATGGGTTCAGTAACACCTGTAACAAAAGCTGTGACTGCGCCTGCTAAGTATAAGGACCCTACTTCTTTACGGTAGCGAGGATCAGCCTTACGATAGATCGCTAAACCAGCAGCTGGTAAACCAAACATCATAACCGGGAAGAAGCCAGCTTGATACATTCCTGTAACACCCTTTTCACCTACAGATGCCCAGAAATTACCGATATCATTAATACCTATTAAGTCGAACCAGAAAACAGCATTTAAAGCATGGTGTAAACCGGTAGGAATTAGTAGACGGTTGAAGAAACCATATAAGGCTGCTCCGAACCAGCCCATCCCTGAAATCCATTCTCCAAAGCCTACTAGCCCTTCATAAACAGGTGGCCAGATAAAATATAATAATCCTGAAACAAAAATCATAGCAATTGAAGTCAAAATGGGAACCATTCGACGCCCAGAGAAGAAAGCAAATGCATCAGGTAATCTAGTTTTTGAGAATTTATTATAAAGTGATGAAGCGGTAAGACCGGATATAATTCCGATAAAAGCATTATCTATTTTTTCAAAAGAATAGGATAATTCTTCTAAAGGAATATTGACAATATCTGTTAATTTATCCGGTTTCAGTAATGTAGTAACCATTAAAAATGCGACTAAACCTGATAAGGCACTTGACCCATCTCGATCGTTAGACATACCTAAAGCAACACCCAAAGCAAATAGAATGCCTAAATTACTGAGAATGGTATCTCCAGCAGTCATCAATAAAGCACTGAACTGGTTCCCACCTTGAGAGTCAATTGCATAGCCGATCCCTAGCATTAAGGCAGCAACAGGTAGTACCGCAACTGGTAACATTAATGAACGTCCCAGTCTTTGTAAATATGGATACATATTTTTCACTCCTTTTTATTTATCATATATAATATACCTCAATTTCGAAGCGTTTACAATCATAAATGTAAATTTACATTTTAGTGTGAACACTAAAAGGAGGTGTTGGGCTAATTTTTTTAACGATCTCTTCTAAAATCTAGCAAAAAAAGAAACGACAAACCAAAAGTTTGTCGTTTGAATGTTTATATTTAAGATTATGCTACAACTGACACATTACTAGCTTGTAAGCCACGTTCTCCTGATTCAACATCAAAAGTTACTTTTTGGCCCTCTTCTAAAGTCTTGAAGCCTTCGTTATTAATAGCTGAGAAATGCACGAATACATCTTCACCATTTTCTTGTTCAATAAAGCCAAAACCTTTTTCTGAGTTAAACCATTTTACTGTTCCATTATTCATAAATGAAATCCTCCTTGCGCTGAGCGCGATTTTTTTGCAGATGTTACATAAGATAAAGAAAAGGATTAATTATGATAATGAATTAAGCTTTTAAATATTTTATTACTCTCTACTCAATTAAGTATACTGTAATTAGTCATATTAGTCAATCACTACTATCCTTCATGCTTTATAATTCGAAAAACGAACTTATTTTAATAAATTTAAGTGTGCATCTACAGCAGTTTGTAAGAAGTCTAAGGTATCTTGAGGAGCTTTACCATCGTTCAATAAATTAGCTGAAC
Organism: Facklamia sp. P13069; assembly: GCF_050409405.1. Taxonomy (NCBI): domain Bacteria; kingdom Bacillati; phylum Bacillota; class Bacilli; order Lactobacillales; family Aerococcaceae; genus Facklamia; species Facklamia sp. P13069. The sequence goes on from NZ_JBNUPN010000010.1 coordinate 44,431, forward strand.
TTGGTAACATAACCTCAGGTTGTCCCACTGTTGGCATATTTAAAAATGAAAGAATCTTAACCAAATCTTTATTGGCTATTGAGCCACCCATAGCAGAAATTGAATGGGACGCAATTAAAGCTGGTTTGCCATTCCATACAGATTGTCCCCATGGACGAGAAGCAACGTCTAATGCATTTTTTAATGCTGCTGAGATTGTACGGTTATGCTCTGGAGTTACGAATAAAATCAGATCTTGGCGTTTCACTGCTTCACGGAAATCAGTGTAGGCTTGTGGTGAATTTTCATCCAAATCTTGGTTATAAAGAGGTAAGTTTGCAATATCTAAAAACTCTACTTCTGTTCCCTCAGGGTATAAAGTCACAATATTATCTGCCCATTGTTTAGAAAAAGAATTTTTCCGAGTTGATCCTACAATTACACCTAGTTTAGTCATATTTAATCATCCTTTTTATATGTATTTGTTCTAGTAGTTATTTTACTGAACATATGTATTTTATCTCGAATTCGGAATAAAAGCAAGAGGAATAGTTAATTTTTTTATATTTTATTTCTCCCAATGTGAAAGATCTGGTAGCATTGGAACTACTTCTCTGCGGAAAAAAATACGTCCTGTTCTTCCAGAATATTGTCCAATTTGATAGTCTCTAAAGCTAGTAGTGGCTTTGAAGGCTGGCATTTGATAAAGTTGTTTCATATAGCGCCATAAATTAGGGTAATCGCGCAATGAATGATGGAATAAGCCATAGATTGGCATATAAAGTAAATCATGACGGATTAAAGGGGTATATAATATTAAATCGGCTTCAGTCAATTGATCACCTAATAAAAACTGATTCTCAGCGAAATGTTGATCTAACTCGGCTAATACTTTAAAGTAAGCCTCTGCATTTTGATCAAATTCTTCTTGAGAGCGAGTATATCCCGCACGATTTGCTCCTCCCAATACTTCATCAATTATTTTTTGGATCCAACTATCAATCTCTGATCTCAAATTTTCTGGATAAAGATCTGGAGCATTGTCAGCATGAAAAGGTTTAAAACGGGTTGTAAAGTCTCTTAAAATATCTAGTGACTCAGAGTTAACCACTGTCTTAGTTTTAATATCAATTAATGCAGGTACAGAAAAAGGACCCTCATATTCTGGATCAGTATTTTTATAAAGTTCCGAAACATATTCAACTTCTAAAATCGCATCTTTGCCTCCAGTTTCATTAGAAAAATCCCATACTTTACTAGTTTTTATTGGACTAGCGATAGCTAGACTAACTACTTTATCCAAACCTAGTAATCTTCTAGCAATATCAGCCCTTTGAGCATAAGGACATGGAAAACTAAACACAAGACGATAACGATTTGCTTCTACTGGATAAGCAAAATCTTCTTTATATACTTTTGGCATAAAATCACTCCTTTGTCTCATTATAGCAGTCTCTTACTCTTCTTTAGAATTTAATGCTCACTATTCGTAATTAAATTGGCAAGATTATAAATAAATTCTTTACAATCCATTGGATTATACTTGCTAGGCCCCTTGATTCTTTTACCAGCTTTCCGCATTTTGTCCTAAATGTCTTTTGAAGAAAAGATGGTCTCTATTATATTCAATATATAATCTGTCAGAATGATAATTCACGCGATATTTTGAAAATAATAAAGAAGTTATGCCATAATCTTGAGTAATTATAATATTAGCTTTTTAGCATTGGGAAAAAATAATTAATCGTATCTGCAGCTGCTTCAATATAGATGGTCTCTAACAAATCAGAATCATATATTCTATTTGAAAATAATCTATTGTCGTTATAACAAAGACCTTAATCTTATAAGCTGAGCTATTTGAATGGCTTCAGCCTTCACAGGACAAGCATCTATTAAAATCCTCATAACTCCTATTGTTTCAAAAAAGGGTTGGGACAAAAGCCTTAAAAAAAGTCCGGTCAACGATACAATCGTTAATCGGACTTTTTCAGTTCTATAATCTACGTAAATACGCAAAGCAGCGAGCCTAGTTTGGAAAGTAACTTTCCAATCTAGGCTCGCTGTAAGTTTTGAGGCGACTGAGAAAACCTTTTATCCTAGCCCCTTTATAATGAAGATTAATTAGTCTTCAAAAACAGTTTGTTCTGTAACTTCGGTAGTTAAAGCTTTCAAAGCTTTGTCTACTAAGTGAGTGCGTAATTTGTATTCTTCTTCCATTGATAATGAAGGATTACCTAGTGGGTGAGGAATAGCAATTGCAGGAACGATACGGTTAGCACCTACTGTTAATGAGATAGGTGTTACAGTTGCCATATGTACTACAGGTAAACCTGTTTTTTCGATTTCTTTTACCATTGTTGCTCCGCAACGAGTACAAGTACCTCAAGTGGAGGTTAGAATAACTGCATCTACATTATGGTCTACTAAGTCCTTAGCAATTTCAGAAGCAAATGCTTTTGATGATGCAACTGAAGTACCATTACCTACAGTAGTATAGAAATAGTTATGTAATTCGCCAATTTCTCCATTACGTTCTTTTTCACGTAAAACATCCACTGGAATAACACGATCTGAATCTTGGTTAGCATAAACTGGGTCATAACCACCGTGAGCTGTTTCATATTCGCCTTCTTTAAGGTCTTCAACACCAGAGATGTCATAACGACCATATTTAGAAGCTGAAGAGGATTCAATATGGTCAGGGTTACCAAATGGAACAATACCACCTGAAGTAACAATCGCAATTTTAGCTTTGGTTAAGTCTTTAATTGCTTTTCCTGGTTCTACATTATCAAAATCAGGCATTGGGAATTCAGTAGTGAATTCTTCACCAGCTAATTTCTTAACTAACATATCCACTGCACGTTTAGAACCGCGATCTTCTGTAAAGAAGTTTTTACGGTGACGCTCAAAGTATTCGTCAGTAATTGGGTCTAATTCTTGGTCTGTCAAGATTTTGTTAACAACATTTGCAATTGCAGGAATTGCTTTACGCATTGTTGCAGCAGAGTTACCAGTCTTAACAATGTAAGGCACTTTCTTATACATGTCAACACCAGGGTTCTCTTCATACATACCGGCAACAGCTGGTACATTCAATTCTTGCATAACTGCAGTTGCAACAGCTCCAGCAGCTACACCGTATCGTCCAGCGTTAAATGCAGGTCCAGTGATTACTAAATCTGGTTCGAATGACTTAATCATTTCAATTACTTCATTAATAGCATCTGTATTTTCATTAAAGTATGAGTCACCACATACCACAGTTCCAACGATTTCTCCATTTTCAGCAATTGCACCATTGATTCCAACACCTGGTCCTACAACACCATCTTGTTTGAATGGTTTTGTATCAGCTTTTTCTTCTCCACCGATACCAGCGTAGAATTGATTAATGTAATGAACTACACGTTTTTTTGTCATGGTTTTACCTCCTTATTTAATAATTATACGCCACGAGCTGTGCGTTTGTTGAAGCCTAATTCGTTTGTAGCACCAGTAATTGCTTGAATTTCAACTTCAATTTCGCCATTTTCACGTAAGCTTCCGTCAAATCCGCCGGCAATTGTATCAACATAATCTAATGTTCCGATAACTTTATCCATTGGAGGTAAAACAACTACTTCATTGGCATTTCCACCTGTTACAACTGCGTTTGCAGATTTATCAGCGTCTGCTAATCCTTGAGAAGCTCCATCGCGTCCAGCGTACTCATCAGTAACAATTACTGTTTTAACGCCTTCAGCTTCAATCTTCTTAGTATTCATGATCAAGTCAGTATCAGGGTTACCGAATCCTTCTTGAGAAACAATTACACCATCTAAACCTAGGAATGAACATAATTTAGATGTCCAATCAGATGAACGTTTCTTATCATTTAAATATACAGCTTCGTTTGTGATGATAACTCCCATAAAGTTGATATCTTTACCATGACGCTCATAAAGATCCTCAATGATCGGATTGTTTAAGTGGTGGTAAGTAGTATTCTTATCACATGCAGACACACAGTTACCAGAAATAACTGCTCCATCCATTACTTCTGTAGGATATAAAATTGAAGGAACAATATGCTTAGCATCAGTTCCATAAACATAAGTATCATGTAATAACCCTTGAGTTTGTAACATGTATACATAACCAACTTTTGGAAGATCAGGATATTCTGAAATTTGTTCCAATAGTGGTTTTGTTTCATAAGTTACCACTTCGTCTGCTTCTGTTGCTGCAGCTAATGTTCCTAAATGCTTAGCAACTTTCAATCCAGCTTCACGAACTGCTTGCTCATAAGCGTATGTTTTTACACCTTCAGCTGGCTCAACCACTAAACAGATGTTGATTAATTGGGAGAATGGTGTTAATTCAGCACCAGGCCCTTGCATATCAACAATACCTTCTTGAAATCCTACAATTTTACCAACTGTAGCGACCGCACAACCTTTTAATACATGAGTACGGCCTTCCCCAACGCGATCAACTTTGCTGACTACACCTGGGAAAACTTCTGATGTTGAATCTACTTTACCACGTGGCTCAATAACATCTTTAATAGGTGTAATACGTACTGACTCACCAGGTTTTGCAATTTCGATTGAAACATTAGCAATATGATCGTCTTCTAAAACGATATTTTTAATTTCTTCTTCATTGATGTATAAAACATTGCCTTCTACTTTAGATGAATCTGCAAGTTTTACATCGTTAATTTGAATTTTACCTAATTCAAGTTTCATTCAATCACCTCTATTGTTATTTTCTAAATTCAGGAGTTAGTTAAAGCGTAATTCTGGTGAAAAATGAATACGCTGAAGGGTACTCTCCATTAAATCTAAATCGATCGTGGCAAAATCCTCCAAGACTGAATCTAGCCAATTTGGAGTTGCTCGGTCCTTGATGAATTTTTCATAAACTGCGATGGCTTGTTCAATTATCTCGAGACTTTCTAGATCGATTTGTGATTGTTTAGTAGTAGTGATAATTATTGATTTGTAGAAAGTTTCGTTCGGTTTGATTGAACCACTCAGTGGATGAGTCAACAACACATAATGTTCATTAATAACGAGCTTTTTAGTCTCATAAAGAACATCACCATAGTCCCCATCAATAAAAATGATTGGACATTGGTCGATAGTTTCATTCACTTTTGGATTATTCGATATGATTTTCATGGTTTCACCTCTAGACGCCAGTGCTTGCCATTTAACTAAGAACGATTACATCGGACTTTTCTAAATGTTAAGAACAAAGCCAAAACTTGGCCGCACTCTCCTTAGTTCTTGTGAACATTATAACAAAAACAAAAAAAATTTACAACAAAATTCCCCAATAAAGTATATTTTCCAAATGTGTTCTGTTTATAAAATCAATATAAAAATCACCTAAAACTCTAACAAGTTTAAAAAAATTTATTAGATTAGTGAACAATATATTGGAATAGATAACTTGTAAAATATGAGTGATTTAGACTCTAATTTAACAATTGGAGTAAGTTATCTTCAAAAATTGCATAGCCTTCTTTCGTTAAATGGATACCATCAATAGTATATCTATCCGAAATCTTACCGTTTGAGTCATAAACTCGTTCCCATGTTAATAATTTTATTTGAAATCTTTTTGATAGTTTTCTAAGTTCTTGATTTACCCAAGTGATTTTTTCTGGTTTTAGCCTTTCGGTTTCATCGGTTTGAATAATTTCAGAAAGGACTATTCTTATTTTAGGGTTCAATTCACTAATAAAAACTAATAATTGTGTCAAATAGGTAATAATAGACTCTTTTTTCATTTGATAATAAAGTTCATTAATTCCAAACATAATAAGAACTGCATCACTTTCAACTAATTCATTAGCAATTTTTTTAGCCATCTGCAGGCCCTCTTTAGCAATAATACCTTGTTGAGATACGTTAATAATCTTCCAGTCTCCCATACTTTCTTTCTTATAAAATGAGAGAATAGAATGCCCTAAAAATATAAGCTTTTTCATATTTCCTCCATTTTGAATTTCCTAAGTTACCGATTCATATAATCTTATTATAACATCATTATAATTTTGTGAACAAGATCACATGTTTATGGATTTATTAGTATTATTTAACTTAAATTGTTAGAATTATAAATAATTATCCATTATAATTAATATCAGTTAGAAACATTAAGCTATCTTATTGTTTTAGAAAGAAGGTTTAATATGACTAAAAATAAATATTTGTATTTAACATTTGATTCTACAACTGATGCCATAGCTGCTGAAGCACAATTTAAAGCCGCTAATATTAAAGGTCGTCTGGTTATGATTCCTCGAGAACTTTCAGCAGGTTGTGGAATGTCTTGGAGATCTGAACCTCATTTAAAGGAAGTGTTACTAACGGTTGCTGAAAAAAATAATATAAATTTGAAACAAGTAGAAATCTTATAGCTTCAGATTTTTTACAAAGTATATCTATTTTCTAGTATCAGCTATTTATTCAGTTCTTATATCTGTTATAATTATGGGTGTAAATTGTTAATTAAGGAGAATGAACATGTTAAAAACGATTAAAATTAATTTTGAAACCATCGAATTAATGGACTTCTTTTGGCAAACAGCTGCTCGTCGTGAAAAATTAACCGATTCTTACTTTTTAGATATAGCCAATCGTCCAGAAATGGAAGTTATCTATACTGAGGGATTCGATTCAAACTCAGTAAGAAAAGTTTTATCGGCCGTTATTAACTATGAACCAGTCAATGAAGCAACTAAAAAAGAATTAGAATTCTATCAATCCAACAAATTCTTTGCTGATGATCCTGGAAATGTCGAACTCACCCTCCCTACTGTTAAAACTTTAAATGTCGATGAAATGAAAGAAACTTTTTCAGGAGACACAAAGTATGAAGAAATAAAAATTAATTTTGTTCCTGCATACGACATCGTGGATCAAATTGATGGTGATACACTGACAATTAATTTCTTCAAACTTGGTATTGATTTCACAGATTTCGAAACGGTACTCATAGAAGGTAAAAAGCTTAAGGACTATTTAGAAGAAAAACTTAAAGAATTACTCGAATAAAGCTTAAACCTCATTTGAGGATAACTTAATCGAGACCCTGGCTTCAGTCTGGGAGACTGGGCTAAAAGTCCTCAATACAACATAAAAATCAGCGAGCCAGAGTGCTTAGGCTCGCTGATTTTTGCTGTTTTGATTAAAATAATAATTCTTGCATACTATACATAATAGTAATTAACAGCTAGGATGCCGATAAAAAGGGGCTTTTATGGATAAAAATTAAACCGTAGCTAAATATATTATTCTACTTCATTTAAACTTTGATATTCCTATGGATCAGGAAGCGCCATTAATCAGTCGGTACTTTCGTCTTAAATGACCACCATCTCTTCCAAGATAAAGTTTATTTACTGATGGCACGAAGCTAGAAGCCGATGCTGATTAGCATTCCTAACATTTACGCTCAATCCTAGTTTGATGCTGAGATAGTATTTGGTCGCAATTTTATTGTGCGAAGAATAAAGCTCAAGGGAGAAAAGGGATAAAAAATGACCGGAGTCTCCTTACAATGACTATGAATCTCACACAATCACCCCATTATTTACAAACTTCCCGACATTTTGGGCTTGGTATTCACTATTCTTATTCATTAAACGACAAAAACAGTGGCGAATCTCATGTTTAATGATTCGCCACTGTTTTTAGGACTTTTTGCTCAGTCCCGTTTTAATTACTTATGTAAAGTGTTTACATATAACCTTTTTCTTTAACAATTTCATTGGCTTTCTTAGCATTTGCGCCACTAATCATTACGATAGGACCTGAACATCCCATCCCTGATTCAGCGTAAATACCTTCTTTCCATAATGCTTTAACAGCATCTTCAAGGTCTAATACATCAATTCCGTTAATTTGAGCTGTAACTACTTCTTTAGCTGGTGCTTTAATTTCTTCCTCAGCTACAGTAGCCTTAGGTTGAAGTCCTTCACGAACATCCTTAAGACCTGCTTTTTTAGCAGATTCATATTCTTGCTTAGCTACAGTCGTTAATTTACCTTTAGCCATTTGGAAAGCATATTTTAATGCATTGGCAATAACAGGTGCTCCTGAAGCACGTGATACGATATTAATAATATGGTCGTATCCATCTCCAACACCTGGACCATATCCGAATCCAGTTGTTTCGTAAGTACCACCTGAAGTGTATGATCCGAATAGTTTCATTAAGATATTACCTGTTAAAGAATCACAAACCATTACGTCTGCAGAACCCAATAACAAGTCATTACCACGTAAAACTACGCCACCATCTGAACGAGCAGACTCGCCAAATGTAATATCATAGCCTTTTTCTTGTAATTGTCTTAAAGCACGTTCAACAGTATTAGCTCCGTCAACGTTCACAATTCCAACTGTTGGGTTTTGAATTCCTTTGGCTTTAGCCACTGCGATACCATTAATAGCGTTTAAGACCATTGCTTCTGTACGGACAGTAGCTGTAGTACCAGTAGTTGTAGCAATGAACATTTCACGCCCTAAAGCAGGTGAAATTACACGGCCTACAGTTGATACACCAATCGGGAATGTATGGTGAAGTGTTACTGCCCCATGAATAGTTCCATCATTTAATAATTTTTCAAGCGTTTCTTCAACCGCTGATTCATCATTAGCTTCATAATGTTCGTATTCTTCAGTCCAGTCTAATTTTTCACCAATCAGAACGACTTCAAATAGACCTTCTGATTTTGCCAGAGCAGCTGCTTCACGCATAACATCAAACCCTAGTTCAGAGCCATTGATGGTTAGACCAATCTTAATAGATGGTCCAACTTGACCGCTCTCTAACGTATGAGCTAATTCGTTTATAACATCTTTAATTGCTTGATTCACTTGGTTAGACATGCGTATTGCTCACCTCTATTCTTCTTCTGATGAAAAGTTTTCAGCAAATTGGCGTAATGCCTTAGCAACTTCTGCTTTAACAACTTCTTTCAAGTCGCCGTCAACAGCTGTTTCAACTTCTCCTGAGTTACGTTCAATAATTATTGATACCCCGTCAAATAAGTTAGTCATACGTCCTAAGAATAATGAACCCTTACCAACGATCATTGCCCGATTAATACCTGAATCACTTGTCATATCGTCATAAGCGAATCCTAGGTAAGGAGCTCCTGAAGGAATATGACCTTGAGTTGGTGCCCAACCAGGAATTCCTTTTTCTGCAACAAAGTTAGCTAAATCAGCACGTTCTAATTCTTTACGTAATACTCCTACCGCACCAATCATCTTAAGGTTAGCAGTTGGCACATCTCCAGCACCAGCAGATTTAGTAATATCTGGGTTTTGCATTTCAACTGAGAAAATATCAACATCTGGAATAGTTAAGCCTGCTTTATCTAAAGGATCTCCTACCAAAGCAGTCATAACCGCTTGAGGTGAAGAACCAGATGAAACAGTATGACGTCCAGTAACATCTGTACGGATCACTGGGCTCTTTCCATCGTTTTGAGAAATTAAGTAGGCCACACCAGCTACTGAATCCTCTAATAATGGCATATCTTTTTCATAATGAGATTTACCATTCATACCTAATTTAGCAGTAGAACCTCCGGCAACAACCGCTACTGCTTTATATGTTCCAGCTCTTACTAATGAAGCTGCACTGATCAAGGCATGTGTTGGTGCCCCACAGAAAGCACGTAAGTCAGATCCTGAAGCATTTTTTAGACCGCAAAGCTCTGCAATAGCTTTAGCCATGTTACCCCCACCACGCTGGTTCATGTCGCCGATTGCTTCTTCTGATGCCTCAATCACATATTCAATGTCTTCAGCATTGATATCTTCAGTATCTCGTAATAAGTGGCGTAAAGATAAAACACCTGAAGCTTTGTTAACTAAGTTTTCTAGCATGATATGAGCATTTAAGTTAGGGTCAATATCGTGGGCACGTGAAACCACGCCGACTAATTCACCTTCATAATATAGTCCCTCAGCTTCATACTCATCGATATGTTTTTGTAACCATTCAGCCGATTCGGTGTTTTTAATCTTGTCCACATCATCTTTAAAGATTTCATTTTCTGCCATAACTTCTTTTACCTTAGCAGCAAATCCTTCTTCAAGATATACTAAGTCAAATACGTCTACGATTGAAAGTAGTCCGTAAAATTCAATCTCTGGCATAATTTCGCCACGTTTTGAGTAACGTCCACCTTCAGCTTTAGTTTTGAAACGTGGTTCTTCAATTTTTTTCAATTCAGAATAATGCATATTATTAATATACGTTTGGTTATTAGGGTCTGTTAGAACCTCTTCGTAACTACGTAAATGTTTATCTAGATTCTTAAGATATTCAGAATCTGGAGTAGTGATGCGCTCAGTAGTTTGAGTCGTACCATTATGAATTAACATATTAGGTGTATGTGCTAGAGTATAAGCTGCACCTTTCAATACTGGAAGAGTCATTTGCATTCTCCTTTTTTATGGTTAGTTTATATTGTATATTATTTCACATATCTGTTAAAAAAGCAAGTCTTTAGAACTCTCTGAATAAAAAAGCCAGCATAAGCAAACTGCTTTTACTGGCCCTCCTTTTAGATATAATTTTTAAAAATTATACTGAATATTTAGAAAATTGATCGCGAATTGATTTCATTTCTTCAGCGATTGAATCAACATCTAATACCATTTCCATCATACCGATTTGTTCATCGTAAATGTCTGGATCAGCGTATTCTTTGAACTCAGGTTCAGTTGCATGGTATACAGCTAAACCTAGAGGTGTGTTTGTTAAAGCACCCGCATAAGTTGGGTCTCCGTTGGTAACTGTTTCAGCTGCTAGACCAGCAGATTCTGCTTCAGCCCCACCTAAGATTACAACAAGATTTTCTGCACCGTGTTTTTCAGCAGCTTCTTTAATACGACGTTGGTTTTCCAAATCCATGGCTCCTGCAGCCGTTCAAACGAAGCACTCTGTTGATGACATTAAAATCTCAACTGGTTTACCTTCTAAACTAGCTTCGATTGCTTGTCCTGGAATACCGTCACGGTCTCCAATGATCAATAATTTTTTATTATCCATTGACATAATGTTACCTCCTAAGATATTCGAAATAAAATGTTCGCAACAACAATATATCACTACTATGACTGTAGTATAACCCTAGCTTTCATATTTGTCAAACCAATTTATAAACGATTACGTTTTATTCATTATTCACTAAATCCACCCTCCAAAAACACTTTAACAGCAAGCTTTAAGCATTTATTTAAATTTATAATAAATAATTTTTTAATAAGCATGTGTATCAATTTTAAGCTATAATAATGACAGATTTAGGAGGTTTTTCCATGAAGGTCTTACATGTTTTAGCCCAGCTACCTGCTCAAACAGGTTCTGGCATTTATTTTCAAAATTTAATCACGGGCTTAAAAGATAAAGGCATAGATAATGGCATTATCTACGCCACTCAACCCCCTTTTAAAGAATTATTGCAAACAGATAATTGTTACCCTGTTCATTTCCAATCCAATGAACTCCCCTTCTCAATTGTCGGTATGTCAGATGTGATGCCTTATCAAAATTCTATTTATTCTCAATTAACAGATCAGCAGACTGAACAATGGCAACAAGCTTTTATTAAAAGATTAATGCAAGCAAAAGAAGAATTTCAACCGGATATTATCTTAACCCATCATCTTTGGTACTTAACTTCTTTGGTGCTAGATACTTTTCCTGAAATTCCGGTGATTGGTATCAGTCATGGGACGGATATTCGGCAAGCTAGACGCCACCCTCATTTAAAAACACGCTATTTGGGTAATATGAACCGGCTGGCTTTGATTTTTTCTTTAACTCAAGATGATCGTGACAATTTAATCGAGGAGTTTCAAATTGATGCTGAAAAAATTATAGTTACCGGCAATGGTTTTAATTCTGCCATTTTTAATCTAGAAGGTTCACGAAAGTCTAAGCAGTCTTCAATAAATTTAATCTATGCTGGTAAAATCACTCGTTCTAAGGGTGTCTTTGAATTAGTTCTAGCTTTTGAAAAAGTCAAAAAATCTTTTCCTCAAAGCCAACTGTTACTAATTGGTAACGGCGATCCTAGTGAAATTAAAGAATTAAAAACAATTGTCTCTTCTTATGGAATAGAAGATATTCACTTTCTTTCAGCACTTCCTCAATTAGAATTAGCCAGTTGGATGAAAAAATCTGATATTTTTATTCTGCCATCATATTATGAAGGTTTAGCAACTATTTGTTTAGAAGCCATGGCTTGTGGTTTGCGTACAGTAGTTTCTGAATTAGCCCCTTTAAAGAATTTCTTAGCTGATGAGATTAACCAATCTCAATGGATTGAATATGTTCCGCTTCCACGCATTGTTGACCAAGATAAAGCACATCAAGAAGATATCCCAGAATTTATTGCAAACTTAAGTCAATCTATTATTTTACAAATAAATCGATTACAGTCGCAACAAGCCATCGATCCTCATATATATGATTTAATAATGCAATACTCATGGGAACGTTTAATAGATAAACAATATCATTGCATAAACTTCTTATTTAAAGAAAAAGATAAAGCATAAACTTTAAGACTGCAGGCAAAAACCCTTCAAATGTTTACTGTCTGCATTGACTGACGTCATGGAAATCACCCGTTTTCTTTTTATTATACATGACAAAAATCCGTCCCTAACACTGTTACCACAGCGGGGACGGATTTTTACTGGGTGTTGGCGTAATTTATGTTGTCGCCTCTTGGTCTTCAATCTTAAACCTTATTCTTTTATTTACAATTGTTTTAAATAACTAATGATTTGCTCCATGTCTGCTAAAGAAAGTGTGCGAACATCAAATTGTACATGATTTTGCTGAACACGTGCTATAACTGGCTTATCTTGACTCCTTAGGTAAGATTCAATTTGACTTGCCGACAACTTTCGGTGGTCGACTTGAACCAAGATGGTTGATAGTGTTGATCCAGGGTATGATCCTCCCCCTACTTGCGATTGTCCTTCTATCAAATCTACTTGCCAAGAACCGGCTAATTCCCCAATGGCTTGTTGGAATTTTTGAGCCTTTTTAAGTAATTGTTCACGATCTTGGCTAATCATTTGTAAGACTGGTATTTTGCTAAAGGCCAGTTCTGGATTTAAATATTGTCGCATGGTCACTTCCAAGGCTGCAAGCGTTAGCTTGTCAGTTCGTAAAGCACGAGTTAATGGGTGGGCACGCATCTTATCTAACAATTCTTTTTTACCAACTATAACCCCTGCTTGCGGCCCACCTAGTAACTTATCGCCAGAGAAAGTTACTACATCGTATCCCGCTTGAATGGCTTCTTGAACCGTTGGTTCATAAGGCAGACCAAATGTTTGCATATCCATAAATAGGCCTGAACCTAAATCGTTTAATGCAAGAAGACTGTGTTCATGAGCCAAGTCTACTAGTTCTTGATCATCCACTTTTTCAGTAAAGCCAACTAAATGATAATTGGATGTATGGACTCTTAACAAAGCTCCGGTCTCTTCATTGATAGCAGCTTTATAATCACTAAGGTGTGTTTTGTTAGTAGATCCTACTTCATGGAGCAGGGCTCCTCCACGGGTTATCACATCAGGTATCCTAAATGAGCCGCCAATTTCAACCAACTCACCACGAGATATAACCACTTCTTTAGCTTCTGTTAGGGCTGAAAGCATTAAAAGTACTGCTGCAGCATTATTATTAACTACTAACGCATCCTCTGCACCTGTTATTTGTTTCAATACATCTTTTAAGTGAGTGTATCTAGAGCCACGTCTGCCCTCTTCTAAATCATACTCTAAGTTGGAGTAATTGGGCCCTAAATCAACAAGAGCATCAATAACTGTTTGAGATAAAGGCGCCCGTCCTAAATTGGTATGTAAAACTGTTCCGGTGGCATTAATTACTGGTTTAAGAGAGGGATTCAGTCTTTTAGCTAAAGCTTCTTCAATATGTTTTATCACACTTTCAAACTCTAATGAACTAGCCTCAGTAATCTCCCCACTTAAGACACCTTGCCTGATAAAGTCAATTTGTTTTTGAATACTTTCTTTAACATAAGCTGGATCTAATTTTTCGGTCCATTTTCTAATACGTTCATCTTGTAGAACTCTATCAACTTTTGGTAGTGATGATAATAAATGTTTCATTAAATGAAAGCCTCCTCAATCTTTTGCAGATATTTAGGGTTCATTACACGTACATCCTCATTTCTTATGGTTATCCCACGCTTATCGAAATCCTCTAACAGTAAGAGAGTGTATTTACGACTAGTTCCTAAAAGGTTTCTAAAATCTGCCAAGGCAATTGTATCATGTTCTTTAAGGAAATCTCTCAACCTTTTGAGCGCTTCATTATAGTAAGAAACGTGAATCTCAGTTTGCTTATCCAAACGGTAAAATTCATTTTGTTTACGCATCAACCTATAAACTTCTCGCATGTTTTTATCTTTACCAACCACTTCTTCAAAAAGTGGCGGTGCGAAAGGGGTTTCAGCTAATTTTGCTTCAATAGCTTTTCTTGCTTTCGCTTGAGCTGGCGTAATAGCAATCGAGTGGTCAACTAAGCGAATTAAATCGCCCTCAATTACAAAGTGGCCCTGACCAACTATGGTTTGAATGATTGCATTCAGCTCCTTAGGTGCAATTTTATTAAAGCGTGAACGGAATTCTTCTAAGGACATACCAGCAATCATATTATTCACCTGGTGAAATTCTGATAATGTTTCTTCCATTTCTTTTTGAATGGCATCAAATGAAACTCGGGCCATATAGAACTGGCCAAATTTCATTAAGTCGCCGGCTTCGACCATCTCTTTCACATATTCTTCAATTGTACGCATTTCTTCATTCAGATAGTCAGCCATTTCTTTAATGGATGTAAAGCCGGCAGAACGATGGGATAAGAAATCCAATAACACATCTGACATAGTGCCTGATTCTAGTACTTCTAATGACTCAATGACATCTTGATTGTAACGTTTATGTTTCTTAGGGGTAGGATCGAGAACCTCGCCCCCTCCGATTGTAATTACAGGTGAATAATTTCTTAAAATAAAACGATCGCCTTTCTTTACAGCAATTTGTTCTTCTAAACGTATTTGCATAAAAGCTGTCTGTCCCGGTTGAACTTTTTCAACGCCTAAGGGTACAAGTCTACCAATAACTTCACGCGTTCCAATATGCACATGTACTCTATCCCAAAGTTCCATCGGTTGGCTGGCATCTTTAAGACATTGCACCTTGGTGTCCAACATATATGAAGACTCTAAAGGCGCTGCACTTAGGACATCGCCACGACCAATTTGATCAAGGTCGACCTTGGTTAAGTTGATAGCGGTCCGATTGCCAGCATGCGCCTCTTCTTGATCTTGTTCGTGAATTTGAATTGTACGGATCCGAGTTGGTATGCCAGATGGATAAATCGTTAAATCGTCACCTACTCGAATAGAACCATCAATTAGAGTGCCTGTTACGACAGTCCCAAATCCTTTAACAGAAAAAGCGCGATCAACATTTAAGCGTGCCGGTAAGGATTCATTATCCCGTTGAATCTTCTCAACCTTTTCAGCCAGTAAGGCCTTTACTTTTTCAATACCAATGCCTGAAATAGCGTCCGTTTCAACGATAGGTGCGTCTTCCAATGGCGTTCCTTCAAATTGTTCACGAATATCTTCGTAAACTAGTAGTTTAAGCTCTTCATCTGCATCCGCTACCTTTGTTAAGACAATGATGAAATCTTTAATACCTAACAAGTTAAGGACAGAAACATGTTCTTTAGTTTGCGGCATTATGCCTTCGTTCACATCAATCACTAGCATTACTAGATCAATACCGGCCGCACCTGCTAACATGTTTTTGATGAACTTTTCGTGTCCGGGAACATCTACTATACCAACTCGTTCCCCATTATTTAAATCAATATAAGCAAAGCCTAAATTGATAGAAAGGCCACGCTGCTTCTCTTCCTTAGAAGTATCTGTTTCGATACCTGTTAAGGCTTTGATGAGCGTGGTCTTTCCATGATCAATATGGCCTGCCGTTCCTAAAACGACATTTTTCATTAAGTAATTCCTTTCTTATCAACTAACTAGGGTCTTACAACTCGGTCATAAGATCTTAATTGTTCAAGAATATAGCGCATATTGGTTTCTTCACCGACCGCAAGCTTGTCTTTTAATTCGTAGAACGAAACACAAGTCCCACAAGCTTTAACTGCAACCCCTTTGTCAAGGAGCGTTTGTAAATCTTCGACGGTGTCAGCACCTTCTGCTGCTAAGGTTACTCCACCATTGTATAATAAAATTTCTTTTGGTAGTTCTTCTTCTTGAGCTAATACACTAATAAACGATTTAATTAGTGTACGACCTAGATCATTATTACCTTCTCCTAGTTTGTCACTTGCAATAACTACAATGTAATCAGTCAAATTATTTCCTCCTAAACTTCACTTATTTTACCACAATTGCCTTGTCTTTTTTTTCAACCATATAACCAATATGAGCGGCTTGAATGGATTTTTCTTTATAAGCCACTAAAATTGCTTCTAGCTGATCTTCAGGAACTGTTATTAATAAGCCTCCTGAGGTCTGTGGATCAAATAGCACTTCCTCCATGGTTGAATCCTCAATTTGAAAATCAATATTCTTAGCATAATGAGCGCGGTTACGTTTGGCACCACCAGTGGTTAAATGTTCTTTAGCTGCTTGGTAGGCACCTTCAATAATTGGTATTTTATCGGCAAATATTTCTGCCGTCAACTGCTCATCACACATCTCCATCAAATGACCTAAAATGCCAAAGCCAGTTATATCTGTACATGCGGTAGCTTGATAATCCAACATGACTTCAGCTGCATACTTATTCAAAGTTGTCATTAATTCAATTGCTTCATCAAAAGCCTTTTCATCAATTAATCCTTTGTTATGTGCAGTGGTTACAATGCCTACTCCCAATTTTTTAGTCGCAATGATAGCATCGCCAGCTTTTGCACCATTGTTGGTAATTATTTTATCAGGATGCACAACTCCTGCTACTGCTAAACCATATAGCGGTGTGGATTGACGAATCGTATGTCCTCCCGCTAGAACTCCTCCAGCTTCTAAGACTTTTTCAGCTCCCCCACGTAGAATTTCAGCTAAATTTTCGAGCGGTTGACTGTCATCAGGATAAGCTACTATGTTGAGTGCCGTAATCACTTTTCCTCCCATTGAATAAACATCCGATAAAGCATTGGTTGCTGATATTTGACCAAAAACATATGGATCTTTGACCATTGAAGGGAAGAAATCAGTTGTTTGAATAACTGCAACATCCGGTGAAACTTGGTAAACTGCTGCATCATCACTAGAATCATAACCTACTAGTAAATTACCATCAAATTGCTTGGGTAATCCTTCTAAAATTTCAGACAAACTGCCTGGTCCAATTTTAGCGTTTCATCCACCACATATTTCTAATTCATTCATTTTTTCTTTATCTATCATTTATATCTCCCCACTTCCTTTTATGATAGTCCTATTATAGCCTTTTTAATTATTGTTTTCAGTAATCAAAAACTTGGATTTATTAGTTTTCATAATAAAAGGGTTCTATAATTTATAGGGTTGATGGCCGAAGGCCTCAACTCTATTTTTTACTTT